>SIBB01000087.1 GCA_009695395.1 Pedosphaera sp.
GTTGGAAAAACTGCGCGCCACCGGCCTCACCCCGCGCGAGCGGTTGGTGCTGGAGAAAGGCGTTTCCAATCAAGAGTTCCATTACCTCGGCTCGGCGAAGATTCTCGGCGGCGTCGGAAAGGGGCTGGCCGAGGCGATGGCGGAACTCAAACGACTCAAGGCAGCCAAGTGAAACCCGCCCATTCCTCCAGAACGCGGACGACTAGGTTCGCCGTCCGTGGCCTTGCCTGCGTGCTGCTGCTCTCAGCGTCACAGCTACCGGCTGGCGCAGCCCCCTTCGTTCCCGGTCTCGCCCGGCACGATAAGGCTTCGCCGAAAATATCCGGTGCCGTGTTGGTGAGTGAGCTTGGCTGCGTCGCGTGCCACGCGACAGCGCGCACGGAGTTCGCGGCGAAGGCGGGGCCGGACTTGTCTGCCGTCGGTGGGCGCGCGATGGGCGGTCATTTGCGACGCTTCATCGAAGCGCCGTCCGCCACCAAGCCCGGCACGACGATGCCCGATGTGCTCGGCCACTTGCCCGCCGTCGAACGCGCGGCCACGGCGAACGCGCTCGCGCACTATCTCGCCTCGCTCGGCAGCGCGCCGCCCGCGTTCGCTCGACCTGCGCCCGAAGCAATCGAGCGCGGCAAGGCGCTGTATCACTCCGTCGGCTGCGTGGCGTGTCATTCCCCGGAGACGCTGCTCGCGGACTCGGTGCCGCTTGGGCCGCTGGCGGAGAAGTATTCCGTCGCGAGCCTCGCGGCCTTTCTCGAAGACCCGCTCTCGGTGCGGCCCGGCGGCCGGATGCCGGACGCGAAGCTCGACCACTTCGAGGCCGTGGACATCGCGAGCTATCTGGTGCGCGGGCAATCCGCACCAGCCGCCTTCAAAGTCGACGCGCAACTCGCCGCGCGTGGCAAGGCGCTCTTCACTCAACACCGCTGCGACGCCTGCCACACCACCGGCGGCGCGCGCGCAACGCCCGCGCTGACCGCGTTGGAAAAGGTCCGGCCCGAACGTGGCTGCCTCTCCGGCCAGCCCGGCGGGTGGCCGCAGTATTCCCTCTCGGAAACGCAGCGCGCCGCCGTGCGTGCGGCGCTCGCCGCGCCGGCTGCGCCGTTGAGCGTCGCGGAGAACGTCGAGCTTTCGCTCACGCGCTTGAACTGCATTGCTTGCCACCAGCGTGGCGAACTCGGCGGCGTCGCCGCGAATCGCAATTCCCACTTCACCGGCAAGGACGAAAACCTCGGCGAACAGGGCCGCCTCCCGCCCTCGCTCACCGGCGTGGGCGCGAAGCTCAAGGCCGCGTGGCTGCGCGACGTGGTCGTGAACGGCGCGTCGGCGCGGCCTTACCTCAACACGCGGATGCCGAAGTTCGGCGCGGCGAACACCGAGGCGGTCGCGGGCTGGCTCAAGCAGCTCGACACCTTGCCGCCCGCCGAGTTCACGCGCGTCGGAAAGAATGACAAGCCGCACGAGGTGGGCCGCGAACTCGCCGGCAGCAAGGCGTTCAACTGCATCGCGTGCCACACGTTTCGCGAGAAGAGCGCCGCGCCCATCCGCGCGCTCGACTTGATGACGATGACGGAGCGGCTGGAGGAAAACTGGTTCCATCATTACATGACCAGCCCGCAGCGCTTCTCGGCGTTGACCATCATGCCCGGCTTCTGGCCGGACGGGAAATCGCCATTGCCTGAAATGCTGGGAGGAGATTCCGGCAAGCAGCGCGATGCGCTCTGGCAATATCTTGCGCGCGGTCCCGAGGCCGGCGAGCCGCGCGGGTTGGTGCAGGAACCGCTCATCGTCGCGGTGACGAATGAGGCGGTCATCATCCGGCGCGCGTTCCCCGGCATCGGCAAGCGTGGCATCGGCGTGGGCTATCCGTCGGGCATCAGCCTTTCGTTCGACGCCGGCCAGATGCGGCTCGGCTCGGTGTGGAGCGGCGGGTTCATCGAAGCGTCGAGCATCTGGCGCGGCCAAGGCGCGGGGCAAGCGCACATCCTCGGCAAGGACACGGTGAACTTCCCGGCAGGCATGGCGTTCGCCATGTTGGAATCGGCCACTGCGGCGTGGCCGACGAATCTCACGAGGCAGGCGGAGGGCTTCGCCTTCAAAGGCTACTCGCTCGACGCGCAGCAACGCCCGACCTTCCGCTACGACTTCGGCGACGTGCTCGTGGAAGACACATTCCTCGACGTGAAGGTCGGCGACACCAAGCCGCACCTCGTCCGCTCGCTGAAGCTTCCCCAACGCCCGCCACCATCTGGCCTTCACTTCCGTGTGGCGGTGGACAAGCAGGTGGAATCGCGGGGGGGAAACGCCTTCGTCGTAGGCAAGGGCTTGCTCGTGCGGTTGTCCGCACCGGGCGTCGTCCGCGATGCCGACGGCGTGAAGGAATTGCTCCTGCCCGTGCGCGGCGCGTTCACTGTCGAATACCATCTCATTCCAAAGCCATGAAACCAGGATTCACTCTATTTCCCAAGGAGTCGCACGTGGGTGGCAGCTGCCCGATGAGCCGGGCGATGATGCTCAACGCAAGGACGCAGAAAACGCAGAGGGTTGCAAAGAAGGAGCCTTTCTCTGTGTTCCTCCGCGCTCTCTGCGCCTCTGCGTTGAGGCGGGGCTTTTCATTGTCTGCCACGTTCTCAGCCCTCGCGTTCCTCGCAGCTACTCCGGCCTTCGCCCAGGAACTCGGCGACACTTGGGGCACGGCGGAGCGCGAGGCGGCTTACTACCGCATCGTGAACGTGCCATTGCCCGAGGGGGTGTATCTGGAAGCGGGGAGTTTTGTTTCGCTGCCCGATGGCCGGCTCGCCGTCGGCACGCGGCGCGGCGAGATTCTGCTAGTGAGCGGTATCACGGACGAGCACCCGCGTCCGACGGTGCAGCGTTTCGCCAGCGGACTGGATGAAGTGCTCGGGCTGGCGTGGCGTGACGGCGCGTTCTACGCCACGCATGCCACCGAGGTCACGCGCATCACGGACAGCAATGCCGACGGGCGCGCGGACCGGTTTGATACGGTGAGCGACAAATGGGGCTTCGGGCATTACCACGAGTTCGCGCTCGGCTCGAAGTTCGACGCGAAGGGGAATCTCTACGTCGCGCTCGGCCTGTCGGAGTCCTACAATTCGAAGGAACTCTTTCGCGGTTGGGCGCTCAAAATCACGCCGGACGGGAAGACCGTTCCGTTGTGCAGCGGCCTGCGCAGCCCGCTCGGCGTCGGTGAGAACGAGCACGGCGAAATGTTTTACGTGGAGAGCCAGGGCCCGTGGAACGGCTCGTGTTCGCTCAAGCACCTCAAGCCCGGCGGCTTCATGGGCCACCCCATCAGCTTCAACTGGTATCCCTTCGCGCCGAACATGGGCCCCGCGCCCGTGAAGCCGAACTCGCCGTCGCGCATGGAGACCGAACGCCAGCGGGTGAAGGAACTCGTGCCCTACGCCGTGGTGTTTCCCTACAAGAAAATGGGCCGCTCGATTTCCGCGTTCGAGGTGAACCGCTCGGGCGGCAAGTTCGGCCCGTTCGAGAACCAGATTTTTGTCGGCGATTACACGTTGAGCAACGTGATGCGCGTGACGACCGAGTTGGTGAACGGCGTGTGGCAGGGCGCGTGTTATCCGTTCCGCGAGGGATTGGGCACGGGCATTCTCGCCGTGCATTTCACGCCGCGCGGGCAGCTCATCACGGGTGGCACGAACCGCGGTTGGCCGGTGCGTGGCATGAAGGACAACGTGCTTCAGCGCCTCGACTGGACCGGCCGCATGCCCTTCGAGATTCTCGATATCCGCGCGCGCCCCGATGGTTTCGTCGTGCGGTTCACGCGGCCCGTGGATCCGAAGCTCGCCGCGCGCCCGGACAGCTACGCACTCCAGACCTACACGCACATTTACCAAGGCGGCTACGGTAGCCCCGAGGTGGATCACACACGCCCGACCGTGACGGCAGCCGAGGTCGCGGCAGACGGGTTGAGCGTCCGCCTGCGCGTGCAAGGACTCGTGCAAGGTCACGTCCACGACTTCCACCTGCCCTCATTGAAGTCGAGCGACGGCGCGCCGCCGGTGCACGACCGCGCCTATTACACCTTGAACGAAATCCCGAAGCCTTGAATCCCCAGCTCAACCTCTTTTTTCTGTCAGCAAATCCCGAAGCTGACAGAAAGAAGGGGGCAGAAAGAATTGTTGCCATGAAGTTCACACTCTAGTTGATCACATGAAAATCAAACGCATCCTCGCTTACCACGTCGAACTCCCGCTCGTTGAAACCACCTACAAGTGGAGCGGCGGAAAATCCGTCACCGTCTTTGACAGTACCATCGTCGGCGTCGAGACCGACACCGGCCTCATCGGCTACGGAGAAGTCTGTCCGCTCGGGCCGTTCTATCTGCCCGCGTATGCCGAGGGCGTCCGCGCCGGTCTCCGCGAACTCGGGCCGCACCTGCTCGGCGCGGACCCGCGCCAACTCGTGAAGCTCAACCGCACCATGGACGCCGCGCTCAAGGGCCATCCTTACGTGAAGACGGGCATCGACATCGCGTGCTGGGACATTCTCGGTCAGGCGTGCGGGATGCCCGTGTGCGAACTGCTCGGCGGCCGTTACGGCGAGGACGTGCATCTCTACCGCGCCATCTCTCAGGAATCGCCCGAACAGATGGCGGCGAAGGTTGCCGATTATCGCGCGCAAGGTTACCGCCGCTTTCAACTCAAGGTCGGCGGCGATCCCGACACGGACATCGCGCGCATCTTCGCCGTCGCGGCCAAACTCCAGCCCGGCGATCGCCTTGTAGCTGACGCGAACACCGGCTGGGTGCAGCACGAAGCCGTGCGCATCGCCAAGGCCGTGCGCGATGTGGATGTTTACATCGAGCAACCGTGCCTCACCTACGAGGAATGCCTCGCCGTCCGCCGCCAGATTCCGCACCCGTTCGTGCTGGATGAAAACATCGACGACCTCGGCATCCTGCTCCGCGCGAAGGCCGACCTCGCGATGGACGTGGTGAACTTGAAGATCAGTAAGCTCGGCGGTTTGACCAAAATCAAACAGGCCCGCGACCTTTGCGTGAGCATGGGCATTGGCATGACGCTGGAGGATTCCTGGGGTGGCGACATCGCCACCGCTGCCATCGCGCACCTCGCGCAGAGCACGCCGACGGAATTCCTTTTCAGCACCACGGACTTCAACAGCTACGTCACCGTCAGCACCGCCGACGGCGCACCGCAGCGCGTGAATGGCCGCATGGCCGCCTCGAAAGAACCCGGCCTCGGCATCCGCCCGAAGATGCACGTGCTGGGGAAGCCGGCGGTGGAAATATTCTGATGCCACGCAAACATTCCGACTGAACACCGAATACTTGGCCGGAAAAAGTAAGCCTCCTCCGTCGGCTACAACCAATCAACGAACATGAAACCCTACTGGGCCGGCGTTTTCCCCGCCTGCACAACCCAACTCAAACGCGACCAATCGCTCGACCCTGAGGAGAAACGCGCCGTCGTCCGCTGCGCCGTCGAGACCGCGCGCGGGCGCGTGCCGGTATTGAGCGGCGAGGCAATCCAATACGTCCGCGATGTCGAGAATCTCGACGCGAGCGGCGTGATGCTCATGCCCCCGATGAGTTACAAGGGCGACCCGCGCGCGGCGGCGGGCTGCCGATCATGATTTACTACAACCCCATCAGCTACGCGAACGACATAACCCCCCCCCGCTCTTCGCCGAGCTGGCGGATGAGAAGAAGTTCGTCGCGCTCAAGGAAAGTTCCGGCGACTCGCGCCGCATCACGGAACTGCACAACATCGTCGGTGACCGTTACGCGATCTTCACCGGCGTGGACGACCTGTTGCTGGAGGCGAGCATTGTTGGCCTTGACGGCTGGGTGGCCGGCACAGGCATCGAGTTCCCTCGCAAGTATCCATCATGCCATCGGAAATGATCTCGGGATTGAACCGCGACGAGTTGATGGACCTGATGGCCTATCTGCTCTCGGGCGGAAACTCGCAGCACAAGGTTTTCAACAAGTGAACCGAGCCTAAGCATCACCATGGACCCGGAGGACATCGCGAAACTCATGCAGACGGGAGCGGACTCCTTCGACGAGATGTTGCGCCGCCCGTGGGAGTGCTCGGAGATGGAGATGGAGTTAAAGACCGCGATAGAACTCAAGGACGTGGCCTCCTGCCGCGAGTTGCTGCGGGAAAAGGGACAGTGGCTCGCGAAGTTCAAAAGCCATGAACTGGCGGAACTCATGGATACTGCCATCCACTCCGGCGAGGCGGCGGATGAGCTTGTCGGGTTGCTGCTCCAATCCGGGGTCCCGGCACACAGTGTTCGGGACCATCTTGGTCCGGACTATCAGCACACGCCGCTGGTCACTGCGGTTCGGGCGGGGCGTCTGGATTTGGTTCGGAAGCTCGCTGCGGCTGGCGCGGATGTTTTTTGGGCGAGTCCGACTGGCACGAACGCGCTGAGTGAAATTTTGCCGAGCAGGGCCAAACAGGCACCCACAGCCGACACGCCGGAGCTGGCGCGAGTGCGTGAGTGGCTGACACAGCAGGGTCTGCGAATTGACCCGCTCTGCGCCGATAGCCGGAGGAAGCTGGTATGGGCAACCGGGCAGCCTGAATCATGGCCAGACGTTCCCGCATTGCTCGCACTGGGCATCCCTCTCGATGTGACGGGCTGGACGCCCTTCATGCTGAACATGGCTTTGGCCATCGCCGAGGTGCGAGCCGTGGCTGGTCTGGCGGTGGATGAATTGCATCACCGGGACGCTTGGAGCCGCACGCCCTTCCTGCTCGCTGTCGCGGCGGGTAATTTGGAATTGGCGCGCGCCTTGTTCGAGCGCGGGAGCGACATCCGCGCGAAGGGCCACTGTGGAGCCACGGCGCTCCATCTGGCTGCGGAATACAATCACTGCCAATTGCTCGATTGGCTGCTGGCCAACGACCTGCCACTCGACGCGCGTAACGATTTCGGCAACTCGGCTCTCCATGCCGCAGTCAGCCGCGATTGCGTGGATGCTGCGGCGCTTCTCTTGCAAAAAGGAGCCAGCGTGCATGAGCGGGATGGAAACGGATTTGCGCTCATCCACACGGTGTCCTTCAAGAACTCCATGGCGATGCTCAAGCTGCTGCTCAACGCAGGCGCGGAAGTGAACGACGTTTCCGGTGGAGGAGACTGGCCTTTGAAAGACGCCTGCCAGTCGGGCGATGCTGCTGGCGTCGCCTTTCTGCTCCAAGCCGGCGCAAACCCCAACCTCACCTCGTCAGGAGAGACCGCACTCTTTGCGGCGGTCTCCAGCGACAACTTGGAATGCGTCCGCCTGCTGCTGGCTTCGGGTGCTGACGTGAATGCCACCGATTGCGACGGCTGGACGTGCTTGTTCCATCTGCGCTCGGAGCGTGTCGCTCACTACTTGCTGGAGCGCGGAGCAGGGGCCGGCATTTCGGACCAATGCGGCGGTTTACCTGAAGACTGGAGGCGCGTGCCGATGGGAGTGCGACAAATAATGCTTCGAGAGTGCCGAACACGCCGCCAGCAATCTGATTCGTGACCATCCACCTTTCACCAACCATGAAACACCTACTCACACTCTTCATCGTGCTTGTCGCTCTGAGTGCCCCAGCAAGAGCAGCGAGTTTCAGTCTGACCAACGAGCCATCTACGGGAGAGCCGGGGAAGTTTGCTGCGGAAGAGATTCGGCGGGAGGCCACAGCGAAGGGCCTGTCGCTTGGCGATGACGCCAAGGCGACGCGCATTGCGCTCACCGTGGATATGGACGCAAGAGCTATCGCGCAGAGTTACAGCATCCGCGTCCAGAACACGAACGGCCGCCGCATCATCACCGTGCGCGGAGCCGATGCGGCGGGGGCGATGTATGGCGGGCTGGATGTCGCGGAGGCGATTCGCACGGGCACGCTCGACTCGCTGAAAGACTCCGACCACAAACCGCACATCGCGCAGCGCGGCATCAAGTTCAACATCCCGCTCGATCTGCGCACGCCGAGCTACACGGACTCTTCCGACGCCGCGCAGGCGAACATTCCCGAGATGTGGGAGCGCGCGTTCTGGACGACGTTCCTCGATGCGATGGCGCGGCATCGCTACAACGTGCTTTCGCTTTGGAGTCTTCATCCTTTCCCCTCGCTGGTGAAAGTGCCGGAGTTTCCCGAGGTCGCGCTGAACGACGTCTGGCGCACGCGCGTGAAGCTGGATGACACGTTCAGCTTTGCGGGCAATGACATGGTGCGCCCCGCAATGCTCGCCGACCACGAGGTGGTGAAGCGGATGACGATCGACGAGAAGATTGAGTTCTGGCGCTGGGTCATGCAGCAGGCCGCCGACCGAGGCATCCGCGTGTATTTCTTTACGTGGAATGTCTTCACGTTCGGTGCGGAGGGGAAGCACGGCATCAGCAACGATCTCGGCAACGAGGTCACGAAGAAGTATTTCCGCGCCAGCGTGCGCGAGATGGTGACGACGTATCCGCTGCTCGCGGGCATGGGTATCACAGCGGGAGAAGGGATGCCGGAGAAAATGGATTCCAAGGAGAAGGAACGCTGGCTTTGGGACACCTACGGCGAGGGCGTGCGCGATGCTTTGAAGGAAAACCCCAAGCGCGAGTTCGGCATGATCCATCGCTTTCACTGGACGGCGCAGAGCGACATCCTCGACGCCTTCAAAGACTACCCGGGGACGTTCGAGTTCAGCTTCAAGTATTCGGTGGCGCACATGTATTCGATCCCGAAGCCGCCATTCATCCAGCCGCTGTTGGAGAATCTCGCGCCCGGCCGGAAGACGTGGCTCACCGTGCGGAACGACGACATTTACACGTTCCGTTTTGGCGACCCTGGCTACGCCCGCGAATACATCGCGAACATTCCCCCGGCCGACAAAATCGCCGGCTTCTACATGGGGCCGGATGGCTACGTGTGGGGACGCGACTTTCTGGAGCGCAATCCCGCGCCCGGCCCGCGTCCGCTGGTCATGGAGAAGCAGTGGTATTCGTTCATGCTCTGGGGACGGCTGGCCTACGATCCCTCGCTGCCGGATTCACACTTCGAGCGAGAGCTCGCCGCGCGGCATCCGAAGGCTTCGTCGCCAAATCTCTTTCGTGCACTGCAAGGTGCTTCGCAGGTGATGCCGTTCATCACGCGCTTCTTCTGGGGCGACATCGACCTCAAGTGGTTTCCCGAAGCGTGCTGGAGTCATCGGCGGAGCAAGGGCAATGGCTTCTACACCGTGAAGCATTTCATGGAAGGCGCCGCGATGCCGGGCTCGAACGTGCTGAACATCCGCGACTGGCGCTCGCGCCTCGCCGCCCGCCAGCCGATGACGGAGACCACACCGCTGGAAATCGCCGCCGCTCTCGACGGCGCAGCCGCGGAGACTTTTGCCGCCCTCAACGCGCTCCGCGACGCTGCAAAAGCGGACGCCGAACTGCAAAAGAACGTGAACGACTGCGAGGCGCTGGCGTGGCTGGGCCGCTACTACGCCGCGAAGATTCGCGGGGCGTGTGCGCTGGCGCTGTTTGATGCGAGCAGCGACAAGTTCGAACACGCCGCCGCGCTGCGTCACCTCGGCGATGCGCTCGCGCACTGGAAAAAATACGCCGCCATCCGCGACGCCCACTACGTCCCCGCGCTCTACAACCGCTTGGGCCATGTGGATGTGACCGCGTTGACAGAAAAAGCCGCCGCCGATCTCAACCTCGCGCGAACCTGGAAACCCGGCACGCTCAAAGACGACGGCAAACGCGGCGGCACCGAAAGGGGCTTCCGCAAGTGAGACTGCATAAACGGATGAATACGAACGGCACGCTGGCGCACGGCCGAAGGGAGCGCCCAAGGCCAATGACAAACAGGCGAGCAACCACCACGTCACGCTGCTTGATCCTCCTCGCAGTGCAATTCTGGCTCGCCGTCTCGGTTCTAGCCGCCGGCGCAGCGAGGCCGAACATCCTCCTCATTCTCGCCGACGACCTCGGCTACGGCGATGTGCGGTGTTACAACGACCAGTCGAAGGTCGCCACGCCGCACCTCGACCGGCTCGCGCGCGAAGGGATGCGCTTCACCGACGCGCACAGCCCCGCGACCGTTTGCACGCCGACGCGCTACAGTCTGATGACCGGCCAGATGGCTTTTCGCGTGCCGAATGGCGGCACGGTGTTCCAAGGCGCGGGTGGACCTTCCTTGAT
>SIBB01000088.1 GCA_009695395.1 Pedosphaera sp.
CTGTTTCTACCTTCAGCAGCCCGCGCGACCACGAGCATCTCTACGAACTCCGCGCCACCGCCGACGCCGTGATGAGCGGCGCGCGCACGGTGGACTTGAACAGCTACACCTTCGGCTCCGGGGCGGAACGCTTCCGTAAACTCCGCCTCCGTCGCGGCCTCGCGGAATGCCACCTCCGCGTCATCGTCTCCGGCACGGGCTCGGTGGACCCGCGGGCAGAAATCTTCCGCCACCGCGTTTCCCCTATCCTCGTGCTGACCAGCGAACGCGCACCTGCCGCCGCGCTGAAGCAACTCCGCACTGTGGCGGACGCCGTGCATGTGACTGGCGAAACCGAAGTGGATTTCCCCGCCGCGCTGCGCTGGCTGCGCGCCGAGTGGAACGTGAAACGACTCCTTTGCGAAGGCGGAGGCGAGCTGAATGACGCCCTCTTCCGCGCGGGACTGGTGGACGAACTGCACCTCACCTTCTGCCCGCGCCTCATCGGCGGACGCCTCGCTCCCACCATCGCCGATGGACTCGGCTTCCCTCAGTTGAGCGGAGCATTCCAACTCCAGTTGGTGAGCACAAAACGCGTCGGGGACGAAATTTTCTGCGTCTTGCGCCGTGCGAAGGCAGAATAGCCACGCGGACTCTCTACCCTCTCAACAGCGGCTACGCCCCGGCCAGTTGCGCGTGTTCCGTCTTCGTCATGTCCTCGATCATCTGCTTGAAGGTGACGCTCACCTCCCAATTGAGAAGGCGGCGGGCCTTAGCGGGATTGCCCTGCAAGCGTTGCGGCTCCGCAGGACGCAGCAAGCGGTTGTCCTTTCGCACGTGCTGCCGCCAATCGAGATTCATCGCGGCAAAGGCTGTTTCCACGACGTCCTGCACGCTGTGAAGCTTGCCGGTGGCGAAGATGTAATCCTCGGCGGTCGCGTGCTGGAGCGAGAGCCACATTCCGCGCACGTAGTCCGGCGCGTAGCCCCAATCGCGTTTTGCCGAAGTGTCGCCCAAGAGCAAATCCTTTTGCTGGCCGAGCTGGATGGCGGCGGCGGCGCGGCAGATTTTCCGAGTCACGAAGTTCTCACCGCGGCGCGGCGATTCGTGGTTATACATGATGCCGTTGACCGCGAAGTGGCCGAACGTCTTGCGGTAGATGGTGACCATGTGCGCGGCAAAGGTCTTGGCGCAGCCGTAAGGATTCACCGGAGCAAAGGGAGTGTTCTCGTCCTGCGGCATCTGCGCAGGTTGGCCGAAGATTTCCGACGACGCGGCGTGGAAGAAGCGCGGTTTCTTCCTCATGTCTTGCACCATCTCCAGCAAGCGCAGGGTTCCCATCGCCGTCAGATCGCAGGTGGACTCGGGGATCTCGAAGCTCAGGCCGACGTGCGACTGGCCGGCGAGGTGATACAACTCATCCGGCTCCACGGTCATGAGCACGCGCCGGATCGTGGTCGGGTCATCGAGGTCCGCGTAGTGGAGGAAAAGCCTCTGGCCGTAGATCGTCGAATCACGGTAGAGGTGGACGAGGCGCGAACGCTCCAGTGAGCTGGTGCGCCGCACCATGCCGTGGACTTCGTAGCCTTTTTCGAGGAGCAACTCCGTGAGGTAGGAGCCGTCCTGACCGGTGATGCCAGTGATGAGTGCGCGGGGCATGGCGTGTCTGTGTTCGGCCGGGGCAAATGCCGGTTCGCGCTCGGGCGCGGGTTATTCTGAGTGAGCAACTTTCCCAGCAAGCTGGTCCTGCAAGTCCTTCAAGTCAGCATCCACCATCAGCTTGGCGAGCTCGGTGAAGGTTACCTTCGGCACCCAGCCGAGTTTTTCCTTCGCCTTGGACGGGTCACCGATGAGCAGGTCCACCTCTGCCGGGCGGTAGTAGCGCGGATCAATCTCCACGTGCTTCTTCCAATCCAGTCCGAGGTGGCCGAAGGAAACCTCCAGGAACTCCCGCACCGAATGCGTCTCGCCGGTCGCGATGACGTAATCATCCGGCTCGGGCTGCTGGAGCATGAGCCACATGGCCTCGACGTATTCCTTCGCAAAGCCCCAGTCGCGCTTGGAGTCAATGTTGCCCAAGAACAGCTTGTCTTGCCGCCCGAGTTTAATCGCGGCGACGGCCCGGGTGATCTTGCGCGTGACGAACGTCTCGCCGCGCCGAGGCGACTCGTGGTTGAAGAGGATCCCGTTGCTCGCGTGCAGCCCGTAGGACTCGCGGTAGTTCACCGTGATCCAGTAGGAGTAAACCTTCGCGCACGCATACGGGCTGCGCGGGTAGAAGGGCGTCGTCTCCGTCTGCGGCACCTCCATCACCTTGCCATACATCTCCGAGGAAGAAGCTTGGTAGAAGCGCGGCTTGATGCCCACCTCCCGGATGGCCTCGAGCAAGCGAATAGTCCCCGTGCCGACGATGTCCGCCGTGTATTCCGGCGCGTCGAAGCTCACACGCACATGGCTCTGCGCGGCGAGGTTGTAGACTTCGTCCGGCTGGATTTTACCGATGAGGCGGGACAAACCGCTCGCGTCACTCAGATCACCATAGTGGAGGATGAGCTTGTGCTTCGGCGAGTGCGGGTCGGAGTAGATGTGCTCGAGCCGCTGGGTGTTGAAGCTGCTCGCGCGACGAATGATGCCGTGAACTTCGTAGCCTTTGGCGAGCAGCAGTTCCGCGAGGTAAGAACCATCTTGGCCGGTGATGCCAGTGACGAGCGCCTTTTTGGACATATTTAGTGAGTCCAAGATGAAACAAGCCCTCGCAGCGTGGCAAGCAGCGAATCCCATTTCGGCAACGGGGCGCAGGGGGCAGCGAGGGGGAAACGTCCAACCTCCACCGCTCAACTTTCAACGCCCCACTGTCCTGCCTTTGCCCCCTTCGCGTCCTTGGCGTGAGGCACTTCCGCTTACCGCTTCACACCCACCTGCGGGCACAGCGCCTTCAATTCGCACCTCTCGCACTCCGGCGTGCGCGCCATGCACCGCCGCCGCCCGTGCCAGATGAGCCAGTGGCTGAACTGCGCCCACTGCGGCTGCGGCACCAGCTTCATCAAGTCCAACTCGATGCGCTCCGGCGTCGTCTCCCGCGTCAGTCGGAGCCGTTGCGAGAGCCGCGATACGTGCGTGTCCACGACCACCCCCACGTTGATGCCAAAGGCATTCCCGAGCACCACGTTCGCCGTCTTGCGCCCCGCGCCATCGAGCGCCGTGAGCTCGTCCATCGTGCGCGGCACCTCGCCGCCGTGGCGCTCGACGAGCTTGCGGCAACACGCCTGGATGTTCTTCGCCTTGTTCCGGTAAAACCCCGTGCTCCGCACCGCCTGCTCCAAGTCCGCCAACGGCGCCTCTGCGAACTCCCGCGCGCTGCGATACCGGCGGAACAACTCCGCCGTGACGAGGTTCACGCGCTTGTCCGTGCATTGCGCCGAGAGGATGGTCGCGATGAGCAACTCCAGCGGGTTGGAATAATTCAGCTCGCAGTGCGCATCCGGGTAAGTGCGCTGCAACGCGCCGAGGATCGCCCTCGCGCGCTCGGCTCTGGCTGGGGTGGATTCCCGTGACATGACGTGGCCGTGCAGCGTAATCCCCCGGTCATCCCCGTCAATGGCACCCCACCGCGCCGCCCCCCTTCACTCTTAACTCTGAGCGCGGGTCGTTAGGCCGCAGCACACGCTTCCAATCCGCTCTTGCGTTGGGAAGCAGGGCTTTCTTATTCTCCGCGTGCGTTAAGGGCGGAAGGCCAGTGTAGCTCAGTGGCAGAGCAGCTGTTTCGTAAACAGCAGGTCGTCGGTTCGAACCCGACCACTGGCTCCAGCCCCCACCGCCCGCGCAGCTCGCTCGCGCACGCCGCGGCCCGATTCGTTGGCCGTGCGCCCTTTCCTGCTTCCGCCGCGGCCTTTGCTCCGCTTCACTTCCGCCCATGAAAATCGTTGTCCTCGACGGCCACACGCTGAATCCCGGTGACTTGTGCTGGGATGCCTTGCACGCGCTGGGCACTTGCGAAATCCACGACCGCACGCCGCCAGGGCAAGTCGCCGCACGCTGCGCCGACGCGGAAGTTCTCATCACCAACAAGGCGCTCGTGCCGCGCGAGGTCATCGCCGCGCTGCCCAAGCTGCGCTTCATCACCGTCACCGCCACCGGCTTCAACATCGTGGACGGCGCCGCCGCCCGCGAGCGCGGCATCCCCGTCAGCAACGTCCCCCTCTACGGCACCCGCGCCGTCGCGCAGTTCACCATCGCGATGCTGCTGGAGCTTTGCCACCACATCGGCGCGCACTCCGACTCGGTGCGCGCGGGCGACTGGGTGAAGTCCGCCGACTGGTGCTACGCGCGCACCCCGCTGCTGGAGCTGGACGGGCTGGCTCTGGGCATCGTGGGCTGGGGCCGCATCGGTCAGGCCACGGCGGACATCGCGCGGGCGATGGGCATGAAAATCATCGCCGCCAGCCGCACGCCCAAGCCCCCGCGGGACGGCGTCGAGTTCGTGGACATGGACACGCTCTTCCGGCGCGCGGACGTGGTGAGCCTGCATTGCCCGCTCACGCCGGAGACGAAGTCCTTGGTGAACGCGCAGCGACTCGCGCTCATGAAGCCCACTGCATTTCTCCTCAACACCAGCCGCGGCCCCCTGCTGGACGAAGCCGCCGTGGCCGACGCTCTCAACAGCGGCCGCATCGCCGCCGCCGGTCTGGACGTGCTCTCCTGCGAGCCGCCGAAGGCCGACAACCCGCTGCTCACCGCACGGAACTGCCTCATCACGCCGCATCAGGCGTGGGCTGCCCGAGCCGCCCGCGCGCGCCTGTTGGAGACGAGCGTCGCCAACGTGAAAGCCTTCCTCGCCGGCGCGCCGCAGAACGTGGTGAACGCGTGAGAGCGCGGTGAACACCTCCGCCACCGGGGGCGACTTCACAGCTCGTTCTCCTTGTCCTCGTAGAAAAGCCGGTAGGCCCGGTCGTAATCCGCCTCGGGCACGAGCACGTTCGACTCGCGGCTCAAGTCCCCGTCCTCCGGCAGCGTCGGGTCCACAAACTCGTGAACCGCCGCGATGCCGTGCTTCTCCAGCATGGAGACGAGCATCTCCGTGTTGATGACCGGGCCGGTGTAGAAGAGTTTCACGGGAGGTTGCGCGCGACTTGTTCCGCCAGCGTCGCCAGCCAGCGCGCCGGTTCCGCCTTCGCCTGCTCCGGCGAGGTGAGCTGCGTCAGCCCGCTCGCGGACTGAAACCACTTCCGCAACGCCGCCTCGTCCTGCACCACACCACTGAGGCCCAGGCACGGCAGCTTGCGCGCGTGACACCGCCGGGCGATTTCGCCGGTGCCCTTGCCCATCAGCGTCGAGCGGTCCAGCCCGCCCTCGCCGGTGATGACGAGGTCCGCCGCGCGCAGGTGCCCCTCCAGCTTCGCGTGCCGCGCGATGAGGTCGAAGCCGGACTCCAGCTTCGCGCCCGCAAACGCGCACAGCCCGAAGCCCAGCCCCCCCGCCGCGCCCGTGCCCGGGAGGCCCGCGAGATCGCGGCCAAGCTGCGCCTTCACCGTCTTCGCCAGCCGGCGCAGCGCGCGCTCAGCACTCGGGAATTCCTCCGGGCGCAGGCCCTTCTGCGGGCCATACACGCGAGAGCAGCCGCGCGCGCCGAGCAGCTTGTTCTGCACGTCCACGGCCACGACGAGCTGCGGAAAGAGTTTGCGGCGACGCGGAGCAATCATCCGGTGCAACTGCTGAAAGTGCGTCCATCGGAACAGCTCTTCCTCCCGGCCGTTGAAGAACTGCCAGCCCAACCCGCGCGCCACCCCTGCCCCGCCGTCATTCGTCGCGCTGCCGCCGATGCCCACGAAGCACCGCCGCGCGCCCTTCTTCGCCGCCGCTTGCAACACGGCGGCCAGCCCGAACGTGTCGAGCTGGAAGGGGTGAAACTGTTTCGACGGCAGCATCGCCAGACCGATGATGTTCGCGGACTCGATGACGGCGGTCTTGGACTTCGCCTCCCACCACCACACGCCTTCGAGCGGGCGGTGCGCGGCGTCCACCGTGCGCACGCGCTGCAACTTCGCGCCGAGCGCCGCGCTGAGGATTTCGCCAAAGCCATCGCCGCCGTCGCTGATGGGCAGGAGCGTGAGGCGGTCGGCGGGCCGCGCCTTGCCCCAGCCGGCGGCGATGGCCTCGGCGGCGGCGTGAGCGGTGAGCGTGCCCTTGAACTTGTCCGGCGCAATCAGAACGCGAAGCGAAAGCGACATCACAGAACGCTAGTGGCTGAAGATGGCGTTGTCAGCCACTCGGTGCAGTCGCGAAGGTTTGGTAATACTTCTGGTTGACAACGAGGATGCTGGCTCCTCTAGTTCGTGAAGGTTTGACCTTACCTGACATGAAACATTTTCCCTTGCTGGTGTTGTTCACCCTCCTTGTGCTGGAAAATCCCAGCGCGATTGCCCAAGTCGGCGGTGGTGGTTTGGGCAATCTGCCCGGGGCTGATTTCGGTGCCGTCTTGACCCGCTTTTTGGGTGAACACAGCGCCTTCACGGCGGCGTTGAACTTTGGCACCAAGAGTGAACAGGGCAGCATGATTCTGGTTCCTGGCAAACTGTCTTACGGCGGTGGGCAGACTCGGTTCGAGGTGGACATCTCAAAAGTGGAGGGCAGCCGCATTCCGCCGCTCATTGGCGAACAGCTCAAGGCTACGGGCATGGCCGAAGTGGTGATGATCGCCCGTCCTGACAAGAAACTTTCCTACGTTCAATATCCCGGCCTCAAGGCTTTCGCCGAAATCCCGATGCCCGAGGGGATCAATCCGGAGTCGGCCAAAAAGTCCAAGGTGGAGCGAACCGTTTTGGGAGAAGAAACCTTGGCGGGTTACGCATGCATCAAGCATCAGGTGGTGGTCACCGATGAGCAGGGCAAGACTTACGAAGCCACCACCTGGAACGCGCGGGATCTCCGGGGCTTTCCAGTCGTGATCGAGACATCCCAGAAAGGCGCAAAAGTGACGCTGCTTTTCTCGGACGTTAAGTTCGGAAATCCCCCCAGTTCCGCATTCGAGCACGGGAAGGACTTTCAGAAATACGAGGACGTGAGAACGATGATGCGCGAGATGATGACGAAACTCCTGGGCGGCGGCTTGCCGAAGTAAGGACCGGCCGTGGACTTGTCCTCGGTGGAGTGGGACTCAGTCGAGCTCGGCAGAACAAATCCTTGTCATGCCGTCGAACCGTGGCACTTTACGCCCCACGAAACCGAACTGACCTGCCATGAACAAACCCAAAATCGTTGCCTATCTGAAACCTTCCTGCGGCTGGAGCCAAGGCGTCCGCGCCGTGATGCGCAAATACGACCTACCCTTCGAAGACCGCGACATCATCAACGACGCCGCTCAGCGCCAGGAGATGATCCAGAAGAGCGGCCAGATGCTCAGCCCCTGCGTCGAGATCAACGGCCACATGCTCCCCGACATCAGCGGCGAGGAGGTCGAGGCCTATATGCTCGCCAACGGCCTCGCGCAGGAAAACGCCCGCGTGCCCGATGCGCCGACGAACCAACCCTGCGCCCACGAGATGCCCGCTGGGGCGCCGATGGCGTTCAAGCGCTGAGGGGGGAAGTCAATTTAAGCAAGGACGCGGGCCGTGAGGCTCGCGTCTTTTGCTTTTCGGGGACGTGTCGCCTCCCTCACGCGCGCACCGTGGTCTCCAGTCGCACCTGCTCGAAGTATTCCTCGGCCACGATGTAGCCCACACAGGTCGTCGTGCCGCAGAGACACGGGGAATCGCGGTAGTCTACGAGTTCGTAGCCGTAGTTGAAGGTCAACTCCTCTCCGGCTGCAAGGTCTCGCAGCGCCACAATCCAGATGTTCTTCCCATCGCAGTCCGCCTCGCAGTTGGGAACGCAACTGTGGTTGAGCAATCGGGCGGGATTCCACTCCACGTTGCCGTCGAGATCAATCTCCTCGTTGAGGTGAAACACAAACGGATTGCCATCCTCGCAACGGCGGTCCGCCTCCGCCTTGTCGATACGCTCACCGCGATACTCGATGAGCCGCGTCCCTGTCGGCATATCCGTCGCAGCGAAGCCGCCGCTGCCGTGGATGTGCGACTGTCGAAACGTGATCTGCTCGCCTGTGATTGTGTGTGTGCTCATGCGTCTGCGTGCTTCATGGTCTTAAAAACCTCCACTGCACCGTCACCGGGGACTTTTCCCTTGCTTGGGGCGAGCGGGGACGACGGCGAGTTTTTCCGCCGGAACCTTCTCCGCGATTTCGGCCCAGCCGTATTGTTTCAGCCACTCCTCCGTCGGCGCAAGAATGCGCACCGGTCGCTTCGTGAACGGGTCGCGATAGGCCAACTCGATCGAGCGCAATGCCAGCGGTGGTCGTGTGTAAGCCACTTCCTTGGAGGATGGGCCGTAGAGCGGGTCGCCGAGAATGCCGTGGCCCGCAGCATTGAGATGCACTCTCAATTGATGCTGCCGGCCCGTGTGCGGGTGTGCTTCCACAAGGCTGTATTTTCCCTTCGTCCGAAGTGTGCGGAAGAACGTTTCACACTCCTTGCCACCGCGCTCATCCACGCGCACGCGGCCGATTGCCTGCGGGTCGGAGCTAAGAGGCAGGCGGCACGACCACTCGGCGGCTCGCGGCTGGCCGTGGACGATGGCGAGGTAGCGCTTCTCCATCTGCCGCGTCTCGAACAACTCCCCATACGTCTCCACCGCGCCGAAGCTCTTGCCGAACAGCAGCACGCCGCTCGTGTCCGCATCGAGCCGATGGATGTAGCGGAGGAACTTCAAGTTCCGCGAGCGTGCCCAATAGTGGCCGGCGTTGATGGAGGAGTTGATGGCGGCCTGCAAGTTCCAGCCCGTCCGCTGCCACGAATGTGGCACCAGCATCCAGCCGGCTGGCTTATCAATTGCGATGACCGCCCGATCCTCGAAGAGAATCGGAATCGGCTCGGCGTCAGCGAGTTCGATGAGCGGTGGTCTTGGCACGGCGGGAAAGTAATCGGTGTTCAGTCGTCGCGGAGTCAACGACCTGCCTACTGAACACTGAACACTGAACACTGAACACTGATTACTTCAGTGCCCCAGCCAACCCTGCCAGCAGCCGCGCAACATCCTCCGCCGTGTTGTAGCCCGCGACGGCGATGCGGATGCGGCCTGCGTGATGCATCACATGGATATTCTCCCGCTCCAGCGCGGCGTGGATCGCAGCAGTGTCTGGATGCAGGAAGGCGATAATGCCGGTCGGGTTCGTGGGTTGCGCGGGGGCCAGCGGCTTCAATCCGAGTTCCACCAAACCCGCGTGGATCCGCGCCACCAGTGGGTCCGCCTGCTTGGAAATGGCTTCGACTCCGACGCCTTCCACGTAGCGCAGCGCGGCGTTCAGCGCGTAGATGGCTGCGAAGTTCGGCATCCCGACCGAGAAGCTCGCCGCGCCAGCCTTCATGTCCGCACGTTGAAAACGGTCAGCCTCGAAGGCGTTGCGCAAATGAAACCAACCGCCCGCGTGCGTCGTGAGCCGCGTCGCCGCACGCTCCGGGATGCCGACGATACAGCCCCCGTGGACGGCGAGTGTCCACTTGTGCGTGCTGCTGATGATGCAGTCCGCGTCCGCACAATCCAGCACCACGCGACCCAGCGCCTGCGTGACGTCCACGGAGATGAGCGCGTTCGGCGCGAGCCGGCGCACCGCATCGCGGAACGGTGCCCACGCAAGGCGGTGCCCGTTGTAGAAGCTCACAAGCGAGACCTGCACGAGCTGGGTGCGCGGGTTCAACAGCGGCACGAGGTCGTCCACGAGCAGTTCCCCGCTGCGCGCCTGCCACACGCGCGTCTGCGGGCGCGTGGCCGCGGTGAGCCAAGGAGTTGCGCCCGCCGGGAAGTCGAGATTGGTGACCACGACTTCGTCCGAGGGCTGCAGGTTCAGCGCGGTGGCGAGGAGGTTATAGGCCTCCGAACTGCACGAGCAGAAGGAGACTTCGCCCGGCTGCAAGCTGATCATCCGCGCGGCAACTTCGCGGCACGCCTCGACTTGTTTGAAGTGCGCGTCGCGGCCCCTCATGCCGCACAACTTGTCCTGCCAGTAAGTTTGCAGCGCTTCACCAACGCAGAGCGGCGGGATGCTCGCAGCGGCGGTGTTGAGATACGTCATCGAGTCCAGCGCGGGGAAATCGCGGTGGCGGGAGGCGGGTGTCAGCAT
>SIBB01000089.1 GCA_009695395.1 Pedosphaera sp.
GGCGGCGCACACGAGCGAGGTGAACCGGTTCATTTGCCTGATTTGAGCAGTTCCACCATCGCCTTGCCCATGGCTTCACCGACGTCCATGTAAACTTCCGCCTTGCCGCCGTAGTGGCCGTTGCCGCTGCCGCCTTGCGCCATCGGATTCGTGTAGATGGTCGCGACGTTGCCTTTGAACTCGGGATATTTGCCGGTGGTGCCGTCCACGGCGAGATGAGCTTCGAGGACCTGGCCGCCCGGTCCACTGCTGCCTTTCACGGCTTCGCCCAATGTGCCGAGCACGAACTTCGCGGCGGGGGCATTGAATTCCTTCCGCAGTGACTTGATGAAATGCACGAGGTTCTTCTCGTAATGGGCGGCGTGACCGGCGTTACCGGCATCTCTCTCGCCCTGCCAGAAGAAGAAGCCGGCGACCTCGTAGCCTTTGGCTCCCGGGTAGTGTTTCTCGAGATCGGCCAGGGCCTTTTTGGCGTCGCCGATGTCGGAGTCCCACTGCTTGCCGGCATACCAGTCGATCGGCTTGCCTGCTTTGTCCACCCACGGCGCGGGTTCGGTCTTGAGGCCCTTGGCCGGATCCATTTCCCAGAACTCGGGTTTGTCTTTGTAGCCGGCATAGACCAGCTTTTTCTCCACGCCCGCCTTGTCCTTGATGACAAACTCGCGGCGCTCACTGCCCGGCGGCAGAAGGTCCCAGCCCAGAGCCCGGTTGCCGATGCAGCTCTTAAGAATCATCACGGGCGCATTGATCGCATTTCCCAGCGGATGGCCGAGCCCGTATTCCGGGCCGAGGCTGCCGCCTTTCACGGTCATCCATTCATTGTTCAGCGGGCCCTTGCCGGACATGTATCGCACAAAGCGGACGTCCTGGCGCTCCGTCCACTGGCCATCCTCCTGCACGAGGTAGGGATACTTTTTCTTTTCCTTCACCGCGAACTCCAGCGAGCCGTCGCCGCCTTTCACTTTGCCGGCTCCGACCATGTTGGACTGTCCGAGTAAGATGAAGACCTGGACAGGCTTGGTCAGGTCGGCCGGTTTGCCGTCGGGCTTCGGGATGGACGATTCCGCCGCCGAGACTCTGGTGAACGGCGAAAGAGCGAGCGCGGTGAGAGCGAGTGATTCGAGGGCAAACGCCCGACGGGTTTGGGGGTGTTGGTTCATGGGGTTGCTTCTGTTGTGGGTTGGGGCTGCGAGGTGTGTTCGATGGTTTATCTGACTGGTGTGAGCGTGAATTCCTTCATGGCCACGCCGCGGCTGCCGTCTTGGAGCGCGAAGCGGAGGAGGAGTCTGGTTGAGTCATCGCCACGGCTATTTCGGCGGCGGCGACTTACTTGAGCTCTGACGTCATACTGCTTAACCAGATCGCGTCCTCAACGAAAGCGGGATCGCTGCTTGTAATGTTCGACGAGGCTGCATTGCAGAACGCCTGGCTTTTCCAGCGGTGAATCTCCGAATGACCATCGGCAAAAGAAAAACTGGTGGCGTTCAGGTGGTAACCTGCGGGCGAGTCAATGAGCGTGGCGGAGGGGGCACCCGGCGCTGTCATGTTCACCCCCAGCGCCGCGTCGTTGATGGTGTTGGGGTTTTCATCAATTATAATCCAGGTGTTGGCGGGGTTCCGTATTTGGGACATTCTTGGAAAGTGGAGATAGGCAGCGCCCAGAGGTTCGCTGTTATCGAAGAAAAAGGCCTGGCTGGCCGCCACGCTACGAACGCGGGGAAGACCGGAAGCCGTGCTTATGTCCGCCGGGCATCGGTAAACAGCTACGGTCTGCAGGTATGGGTAGAGGAGGGCACTGGTTATCGGCAGCGTGTCGGTGGCGGTTGGAGCCGCAGGATTCATGGTCCCACCACACCACTGCTGCTGCCAACTGGCGAGGTTACCCCCGGGGGATCTCCAATTATCCCTACTGACGCGCGGTGCCCGGTTATTGTTGTCGTCGTCAGAATACATGAGCCAAGCCATCGCCAGTTGCTTGGTGTTGACCATGCATTTCTGGCCACGGGCCTTGGCCTTGGAATTGGCGAGCGCAGGGAGCAGCATCGATGCGAGAATGCCGATGATGGCGATAACCACGAGAAGCTCGATGAGCGTGAATCCAGCCGGGCGACAGGGTGGCATCGCCTTCAGTTCTTTCGTCATTTTCATAATTGTAATTCCCAAAATCCAGGAACAACTGCCGACTGGGGAACTTAACCAGTCATCCAATCCGCCGCCACTGACTCAGCCAGTCATCATGGCTTGGCGGCGAGTCTGGCGAGTTGAGCCGGGGTGATGTCACCAGTGTCCTGCTGATAAAAATACGCGATGCGGCCGCCGCCGATATTCCATGTGTTCAGGTAATACATGCTCTCAAACTTGATCCAACTGGCGGACCCATCGCAGAACACTTGATTCCCCCCCTCGGGCACACCGCCGCTCTTCGTGTGCGGCGGCATATTTTTGAACTGCCATGGACTTGCCCCAAGCCCGCCCCAAACACCTCCTATCTTCATATTAGCCTCCGCCGCAAGACACCAACCCGGGTCTGCTGTGGCTAAAGAAACGGGACTGCGTGACGCTGAAGCGTTAACCCTTCCGTCGTTAAACGTTCCTTCTGGATTTAGCCACCACGTGACGCCGCCGAAGTATTGGTAACCGATGTAGAACGTGTTGTTGGGGGCCGTCTCTAGGAAGGGATAATCCGGGCGGTTCGGGCAGGTCCAGAAGGAGTTTTCGCCCGGTTTGATACCCAAGCCCAAAGAATCCCACAAGGCCGCCTGCGGCGGATCGATCGAGATTGGAACAAATCCCTGGTTGTCATTTCGGGCTTTAACCACCTTATCGTTATTATCTCCGGCGTAGAGAGTCGTAGCGAAGCCAAGCTGCTTGAGGTTGCTCAGGCACTTGGTGCGCTTGGCTCGCTCCTTGCTCTTGGCCAATGCCGGTAACAACATGCTGGCCAGAATACCGATGATGGCGATGACGACCAGCAACTCAATGAGCGTGAAGGCCACGCGGGATGCGTGAAATTTCTCCTGCGCACGCATTGAATGGCGCTGAAATGGCTTCATATTATATCGTAAGTGCCGCGCGGCGGGAGGAATAGAGCATAGTTTGTGCCATCCGTCAACGGACGCAGTTCAACTGATAGGAATTTGCTTTCTGGACGCTCCGCGGTTCAGGCAACCCCTTCCTGTCCACATTAGTCGTCTATTACGGAGGCGTCCGGCGGCGTAGTGAAGATAACCTAGGCCGGAAAAGAAAAACGGCTCGGCGTTTGTGCGCCAAGCCACTGTTAAATAATCAAACTGTGTGACTGTGCCTTACCGGGTGGTGGCCGTCGGGCGGCGGAGATTCAAACGGGTAAACCCAACGGTGCGGAGGGTCGCTGGTCGGGTCGTGCCGACGCTGATGGTAGTCTGAGTCGGTCTTGGGCTCGGTGTCGGTGTTGGGCTCGGTGTTGGCGGAGGGGTGGTGACGCTGGGCGTCGGACTGGTCGTCGTCGTGGACTGGGAGACGTTCGTGTTGGACGACGCCGTGCCACCCCAGCTGTTCGTCCACAGACCAGCGGGGACTACCTTGACACCGGCCGAGGGGTACGGCAGCCAGACGAACTCGATTTCGCCGATGCCGATCGTCCCGCTCGCCAGTTGCTGGCCGCCGATTTTCAGGTCGTATTGGAGGGGACCGGGGCCTGACTCGTGGCTCACTCGGAACCGGTATTTTCCGGCGTTATCGCCGTCGACTTCTCGGGAAATCGCCGTGAGCCTCACCAACGCCGAGACGCTTGGCACCGTCGGGTTGGGCGCGGCGGCGGCGAAGAGGGCCGACTGGGCGAGGCCGAGGGCCAGCGCTGCGACGAAAAGATGGTTGAGTTTCATGGCGTTTCTTTATGGTTTCAGAGCTATTGAACCACGGATTCTCTGATGCTCTCGAGAGTCGCTACTGATAGGAAATTGCTTTCTGGACGCTCCGCGGTTCAAGGAGAATTGCTTTTGCGTCGGGTTCATTGGAGGTGATTATTCCCGTTTATGTGCGGTTGGGAAGCATTTTTTTTGGGGGGGTGCAAGCGCGCCTCGGTTTGGTGAGTTCACTTCCCCTTCTTGTTGACCTCTTTCGTTTCCTTCGGCCCCTCCCAAATCTTCGCCAGCACGTCATGCAATGTCGGGTCGTGTTCTTTCAATTCGGCGCGGACGAACGGGTAAAAGTCGTTGCGGTAGAAGAACGCCTCCGTGCCCTCGGCGAAGTATTCCTTGTGGTCGGTCAAGCCATAGTGTTTCACCTTTTTGCCGGTGTGCGCTAGGACGCTTTCGTAATTGCCCGCCGCCTTGGCCCGCTCGTAAGCGGCGATGATTTCCGGGTGGTCGAAGCTGAGAATCTGGTCGTGATACGCGTGCGCCAGCTCGTGAAGGATGAGGGCGGGGTGCTTGAGCATCTCCGCGCGAGAGAGCAGCTCGGCGGCCTGTGGGATGTGCACTTTGCGCGTCAGACGCGGGTCATGACGGTTCGCCACCAGCCACTCGCGGCCGGGGTGATACTGCTCTGCCTTGAGCGTGGGGTGGCTGTGTTCAATCCAGATTTCCATCCGCTGCAACTTCGCCAGCGCCTCGGCGGGCACGAGGATTTTGATGCGCTGCAAGTGATTCGCCAGCATTGCCAGCGCCTTCGCTCCCTCCTCGCGATGCGCACCGTCAAGCAGCGCAGGCTCGACGTGCACCCGCCAGCCCTCGATGTCGCGCAAGACGGGGTCGAAGCGAACTGCGCCCGTCGGCTTGGCTTCGGACGACCTCTCAGTGGCGCGCGGCGCGGCATTGGCGGCATCACTGCGCGCCTGCGCCTGCTGGCGGATTAGCGTCTTCGCTTGCTGCAATCGCTCAGGCCAGACAAACGTCGGCGCCTTCGCCGGGTCGTAGCCTGCCATGTGGCCTGTGAGGCGCGTGGCAGGCTTGGTGTATTTCAGCACCGTGTCGCCGAAGACCTCGCGGCATATCGCGGCCACGCCGGGGTCGTATTCGAGCAACTCGGCGCGGGTGTTGACGTGGTTATGGTCGTGGTCGTTCTCGCGGTTGTTGTCGAACCACGACTGCACCGCCTCGGCGAAATACTCGTGGTGATTCACGCCCGCGTATTTGCCCTTCCAGAGGCCGGCCTTCATCGCGGCGGCGTAAGTCGCCTTGAGCCGCGTGTCGAACGTCGGGTCCACGTTTGCGAGCCCGCGCAGGTGAATGTTGTGGGCGAACTCGTGGATCAGAATGTTCTCCGCTGAATATGGGTCGCCGGCATAGCCGAGCAAATTCTCCTCGGCGCACGAACAGAAGGGGTCACGCTCGCTCCCGCCCAACCCCCGCGCGCGGGCATCCCAAAAATCCTTGGCCGCAACACCGGGATAGCCAGGCATCGGACTTTTCCCCAGACGGATGAACTCCGGCAGATCCGTGGTGTATTCTTTGTGCGCCATGATGCACATGCGGGCACCGCTCTTGACCATCGCGGCGCGGATGTCCGGACGGTGCGCAAGCATTTGGTCCACGAGGAACGCGGCTTCCTTGAGCGCATAGGGATTCACCGTGGCCGACGCGACAATGGGAAAGCCGCCGGCACTGACACGCTGGGTGTAGAACGCAGGCACGCCGTCCTTGCCCGCCGGGTCGAAGCGAAAGCCTTGGATGCGCACTTCGCTTGTGACCGTGGCCTCCGCCTTGTCCGTGCGGCCCACGATGGCGAAACGATCGCCGATCGTCGTGCTGATAATGGTGTCCTTGCCCGGTTCCAATGAGCCATTCGGCACACGCTCCGCGGGCGACTTGATCCAGAAGATGTCAGCGGTTTGTCTGCTGCCATTGATGATCTGGAGATGAGGCCGGCTGACTGGTTGCGCTCCGGCGGCCGCGGTGACGATCGCGCCGAGCAGTAGTAGACAATTGATAAAGCGCATGGGGGATTATGTCAGCGGCAGCGGCGGAGCCTTGCTAAAAATATCGCCGCTACCGATTCATCAACGATTCAATCTCCTCGGCCTCAACAGGCGTTCCCGCCATCAAGTCCACCGGGCCGTCTGCGGTCACGACGATGTCGTTTTCCAGACGCACGCCGAAACCTTCCTCCGGCAGGTAAATGCCCGGCTCGACCGTCAACACCCAACCCGCTGCGAACGGTACGGTGTTGAAGCCCACGTCGTGAACATCGAGGCCGAGCGGATGGCCGAGGCCGTGCATGAAATATTTCCGGCAGGCCGGCGTCTCTTCGGTCTGCTTCTTGACGTCGGATTTTTTCAGAAGGCCGAGCGCGAGCAACTCCTCGTTCATCATCATCTGCGATTCCTTCTGCCAGTCACGGTGCAGCTTGCCGACGGTCGCGCCGGCGATGCTTGCACGCATGACGCGCAGGACGGCGTTGTACACAGCCTTCTGTCGGCGCGTGAATCTGCCGCTCACGGGAAGGGTGCGCGTGAGGTCGGCGTTGTAGTTCGCGTAGCTGGCGGCGACATCGAGCAGAAGCAGATCGCCTTTACGGCACCGCTGGTCGTTCTGGTTGTAGTGGAGCACGCAGGCGTTCGCGCCCGAGGCGATGATCGGGTTGTAGGCGAACTTCCCACGGCGCCGGATGAACTCCCGCGCCAACTCGGCCTCCACCTCGCATTCGTTCACGCCCGGCTTCACGAATCGAAGCAACCGGCGAAAGCCCTTCTCCGTGATGGCAACCGCTTGCTTTAACAGCTCAATCTCCCCGGCACTCTTCACCACGCGCGCCTGATGCAGCAGCTGGGCGAGGCGATGGTACGTGTGCAGTGGAAACTGCCGCTGACACTCGCGCGCAAAGCGGACATCGCGCGTCTCGACCCCGACGTCGGCGCGCTTGTGCTCGTTGGAATTCAGCCAGACACACTCCTGTTCGCACATGAGCTGGCGGAAGATCGTCGGAAAGTCCGAGAGCCATTTGACCGTTTGGATGCCGGAGATTTTCTGCGCGTCGGTTTTGGAGTGCTTGTGTCCCTCCCAGATTTTCAAATGCTCGCTCGGCTCGCGTAGAAAGAGGATTTCGCGGAGCTTCGGATCGAACGCGTCGGGCGCCAGAAGCAGGATGCTTTCCTCCTGCTCGATGCCCGCGAGATAGAACAGGTCGGAGTTCGGGTGCATCGGCAGCGAGCCATCCGCGTTGCTTGGCAACACGTCGTTCGCATTGACCACTGCGAGGGATTTCGGCGGCAGGAGCTGCTTCAGCCGCTCACGGTTTTCGATGAACAGCTTTGGATTAATCGGGGCGTGGCGCATGAAAAAACAGCACTTTTGCTTCGTTTAGCTTATCTTCAATACAGCCTGTTTTGTCAAAAACTTTTCCCTACTCACCAATACATCGTCGTAAAATGCAAAGTGCCGCGAAAAAGACCGGCACACGCGAGATAGGCGCCGCCATCGCCGCCGCCATCTGATTACTTCTTCAAGCAGTCGGCCACGAACTCGAATAGAGCTTTCGTCGTCGGGTCTGCGGGCAAGCCGATTTCGGCGTTGATGCGAGTGTGATTGGTTTCGCGTGCGCCGAAGACTTTTGTAGGAATGTCGGCGCCCATCAACACCGCCCCGAACCGCTGCGCCTGCATGGAATTATCCGGATGATCGGCGACGTGCAGGATGAGAAACGGCGGGATGCTTTTGCCCTTCGCCACGTGTGTGACGGCCGAGTATTCGCGGTGCAACTCCGGGGTGTTGCCGAACTTCACGCGGTGCCCCTGTTTGGGCATCGGGAAACCATGCACGCGCAACCGCGTCTCGGCGGTCTCGATCATCGCCGGGATGTCGTAGGTGTCACCATCCACCGGCACGCAGCCTTTGATGGTCGCGAACGAAAGCCCTTCGGCCTTCAAGTAACGCTCGTCCGTGCAGATGAGAGCGGCGAGTTGCGCGCCCGCGGAATGGCCCATCACGAGAATCCGTTTCGGATCGCCACCGTGCTTGGCAATGTTCGCGTGAACCCAGCCGAGCGACTTGGCGATGTCGCGAAAGATCGTGACCATGTCCACCTCGGGCAGGAGCCGGTAGCCCGTCGAGACGAAAACAAAACCCTTGTCCACGAAAGCCTGCGGCTTGAGCTGGATGCTGGTCTTGTCGCCCGCCTGCCAACCGCCGCCGTGAATCCAGAACACCACCGGCAGATTCTTCGCGTCCGACGGCGAATAGATGTCCACCTGCTGCCGCGGATTGGCCGGCGCAGCGTAGGAGACGTTCGCGGCGGTGGGTTTGATGGTCGGCGTGTCGGCGGCGTAGAGGCAGCCGAATGATGTGAGCAGCAGCAACGTGGCTTTCATGCCGGCAAGATTGCCAGACGCGGCCACCGCTGAACACCCGAAATTGCACCGCCGCTACTTCTTGCCTTGTTTCAGGAACTCCTCGCGGGTGATGAACCTATCCTTGTTGAGATCGAAATCCTCGAAACGGGCTTTGGCGTTGGCCTTGTCGGAGGCAGTGGTCATGAACTCCTCCAGACTCAGTTTGCCATCGCGGTTGTGGTCTCGCTGGTCGAAGCGGGCCGAGCGCGGGTCGGCATTCTTCGTGGGGGCTTCGGGAGTTGGTGTTCCCTTATTGTCTGCTGGTTTGTTGACCTTGTTGCCATCGGGATCCTCACCGGACTCGCCGCCGAAGGCCTGGCCCTGCTTCAGGAAAAAAGGGTCGCGCGGGCCTTTGTGCTGGTCGAGCAGCGCTTGCAATTTCGACTTGGCAGCCTTCGCGGTGGCGTCGAGCGTGCCATCTGCGAGCGGGGATTTTTCGAGATCGTCCTTGGCAACGTGATAGAACTTGCCGCCAGCGTAGAGCTTGTAGTTCTGGTCGTGGGCGAACTCGAACTTCGCCGACGGCCCGCCGCTGGGGTTATACCAGACGTAAAGCCCGTCGCGCGGATTGCCTTTCTCGCCGCGCAACTGCGGGAGGAAACTGCGGCCGTCAATTTTCAACTCCGCCGGGACTTTCACACCCGCCGCCTCGCAAATGGTCGGCAGAAAATCCGTGGTGTCGATCATGTCGGTGCTCACCTTGCCGCTCGCGAAATGGCCGGGCCAGTTGCCGATGCCAGGGACGTGCGTGCCCCACATCGTGGACGTGCCCTTGCCGCCGACCACGTCGCGCCCCTTGAAACGCGACGGCGTGCCTTTGCCCGTGCCGTTGTCGCCGAGGATGAGAATGAGCGTGTTGTCGCGCAGCTTCAGTTCTTCGAGCTTGGCGACGAGTTTGCCGATGAGCTTGTCGGTGTAGGCGACCATGTCGGGGAAATGGCCGGAGGCTCCGTTGCCCTTTGCCTTGGCGGCCTTCGGCTCGAGGTAATCCGGACTGTCCGGCGTCGCGTCGTAAGGCGAGTGCGTGAGCATCATCGGGTAGTAGAGGAAGAACGGTTGGTCCTTTTTGCGCGTGATAAAACCGAGCGCGTAGTCGCTCACGACGTCGGGGCCGTATTCGTTCTTCGTGTAGTCGTGGAGCTTGCCGTTGATTTCGAGGCCGGGATTTTTGTAGCGACCCGGACGGCGCGTGAGCTGCCAGAGCGCGTATTCGTCGAAGCCGAAATGCCCCGGGCCTTCGAAGTCGCCCTTGAGCTGCCACTTGCCGATGACGCACGTCGCGTAGCCAGCACCCTTGAGGAGATTGCCGAACGTCTTCTGCGACGGATCGAGATGGCCGAAGTGCGTGTAGTTGCGACTATTGCCCAGGCCAGTCATCAACTGCGCGCGCGTCGGCGTGCAGAGCGGCTGCGCGTGGCATTGCTCGAAGCGCACGCCGGTCGCGGCGAGGCGGTCCATCACGGGCGTCTTGTAGCTCTCGCCGCCGTTGGCCGTGACGCATTCGTAGCCGAAGTCATCGACCATGATGAGGATGACGTTCGGCTTCTTCGCGTCCGCGGCCAAGACTGCGGTGGTCGGAAAGAGCGCAATTACAAATGCGATGGTGAGGGTAGTGAGGAACTTTTTCATACGTGCCGCTAGGCCTATTTTGATTTGGCTGCGGGGGCCTTGAGTTTTGAGATGAGATACTCCTGCGCGGACGCGTGTTTCACGTCGGGCGCTCCGGGGTAAACCAGTTCGCAGGCCACACCGTGCTTCTTGCAGTGCTCCTGGAGTTTCACGCCGAAGTTCGCCGTGTGCGTCGGGTCCTTCTGCTCCTGGCCCAGCG
>SIBB01000090.1 GCA_009695395.1 Pedosphaera sp.
GCCAGCGAACCCACCGCTGCCGCCCGCGACCACGACGCTGCCAACGACTATCTCTCCCACTTCCGCATCCGCCGCCTCGAAGCCGAAGCCATCCGCGACACGCTCCTCGCCGTGAGCGGGCGACTCGACACCACGCAGTTCGGCCCGCCCGTGGGCACTGGCGACCGCGCTCGCCGCAGCATCTACATGGGCATTCGCCGCAACAACCTCAGCCCCTTCCTCGAAATCTTCGACGCCCCGAAACCCTTCACCACGCTCGGTCGCCGCGACGCCACCAACGTCCCCGCGCAATCGCTCGCCCTCCTGAACGACCCGTTCGTGATTGAAGCCGCAAAGTCGTGGGCCGAACAACTCCTCCGCCAGACGCCTCAAGCCGACGCGGCCGCACGCATCCAACTGCTTTTCGAAACCGCCTTCGCCCGCCCAGCATCCGCGGACGAGTTGGCCAAGTCCCGCGCCTACCTAACCGCGCTCGGTGCGAGTGCGGATGCCAGCGACCCGCGCATGTGGCAGGACTTCATCCAGTCATTGTTCAACTTGAAAGAGTTCATTTATGTCCGCTGACCACCGTTCGTTCTCCCGTCGCGAAGTGCTCCGCCGCACCTCGCTCGGCTTCGGTTCGCTCGCACTGGCGGGCTTGATGCACAGCCGCGCGTTCGGCGCGGGCCTGCCTGCCGGCCAAGTGCACTTCGCCCCACGCGCCAAGCGCGTCATCTTCGCCTACATGAGCGGCGGCGTCTCCCATGTGGACTCCTTCGACCCCAAGCCCGCGCTCGCGCAGCGCCACGGCCAGCCCATGCCCGTGCCGGTGAAGCCCACGATGTTCAACAACAACGGCAACCTCATGGCCAGCCCGTGGGAGGCCAAGCCGCGCGGCCAGAGCGGCGTGGTGATGACGGACCTTTTCCCCAAGCTCGCCGCGCTTGCCGACGACCTCGCGGTCATCCGCAGCATGACCACGAAGGTCAACGAGCACGCGCAGGGCAATTACGCCTTCCACACCGGATTTCCCTTCATGGGCCATCCCAGCGCGGGCGCATGGATGAGCTACGGCCTCGGCGTCGAGAACCAGAACCTCCCCGGCTTCGTCGTGCTGCAGAGCGGCGGCGCGGTGGTGCCGCACGGCGGCGTGGGCCTCTACAGCAACGGCTACCTGCCCGCCCAGCACCAGGCCAGCATCATCCGCGTGGACGAGCAGCCCGCGTTGCCCAACATCAAACCCCGCGAGAGCGACGCCCTCCAGCGCCGTCGCCTCGACTTCATCCGCTCCCTCGACATGCCCTTCGCACAAGCGACCGGCGAGGCGGCGATTGAAGGCGCGATTCGCAACTACGAGACCGCCTACCGCATGCAGTCCGCCGTGCCGGAGTTGTGCGACCTCACCGGCGAAAGCGACGCCACCAAGCGCCTCTACGGCCTCGACTCGCCGAACAAGCAATGCGCGGCCTACGGGCGGCAATGCCTCGTCGCGCGGCGGCTCATCGAGCGCGGCGTGCGCTTTGTGGAACTGAGCTGTCTGAACCAAGGCATCGGCGCGGGCGGCGCGGCGAACCCGTGGGACCAGCACGGCAAAATCAAGGAAGGCCACGGCGCGATGGCGGCGCAGGTGGACACCGGCCTCGCCGGACTCATCACCGACCTGAAGGCGCGCGGCCTCTTCGACGACACGCTCATCCTCTTCAGCGGCGAGTTTGGCCGCACGCCCTTCTCGCAGGGCAGCGACGGGCGCGACCACAACCCCTTCGGCTTCAGTCTGTGGCTCGCGGGCGGCGGCGTGCGGGGCGGCACGGCCTTCGGCGCGACGGACGAGCTGGGCTACTACGCCGTGGAGGACAAGTGCGAGATCTACGACCTCTACGCGACCGTGCTGCACCTGCTGGGCCTAGACCACGAGAAGCTGACCTATCACTTCGGCGGACGTGACTTCCGCCTGACGGATGTGCACGGGCGCGTGCTGCGGGAGATTTTGGCGTGAGGCGCACCCGCTCCATTTCTTCTTCAATTCCCCCGCGCCCATCGCCGTCAGTCTTTCACTACAAATAAAATGCACCGCGCACCTCATCAAAATCCCCGCCGACTCGTGACTACCAAACCACTCCTCGCCGTCCTTCTCGCCTCCGCGCTCGTGGCGTCCGCCCAGCTCCCGCAGCCCAAGCTCCACACCGTCTTCCCGCCCGGCGCGAAGACCGGCTCCACTGTGGATGTGGCGGCGACTGGCGCGGAGATGGACGAGGCCCAGTTGCGCTTCAACCACCCCGGCATCACTGCCAAGGCGCTCGCGGCGGCGAACCAGTTCACCATCACCGTCGCCAGCGATGTGCCCCCGGGGACTTACGAGGCGCGGGTGCTCGGGCGTTTCGGGCTGTCAAATCCGCGGGCCTTCGCCGTCGGCACGTTCGCTGAAGTGCTGGAGAAGAGCGGCAACGGCTCGCCGGAGACCGCGCAGGAAATCGCCTTGGAATCGGTCGTGAACGGCCGCACCGACAGCCAGGCGTCGGACTTCTACAAGGTCAGCGTGAAGAAGGGTCAGCGCATTCTCGTGAGCTGCGTGGCGCGTGAACTCGACTCGCGCGCGGCGTCCGCGCTGCTGCTGCTCGCGCCCGATGGCCGCGAGCTGGAACGCGCGCGGCTGGGCGGTCTGCTCGACCACACAGCAGCGGCGGATGGCACGCTCATCGTCAAGGTTTATGACTTTGTCTTCCGCGGCGGCGACCAGTATTTCTATCGTCTCACCGTCACGACCGGGCCGCACGTTGACTTCGTTTTCCCCCCGGCGGCTGAGCAGGGAAAGCCAGCCAAGGTCTCGGTCTTCGGTCGCAATCTTCCGGGTGGTTCCCCCTCGAAGGTCTCTGTGGACGGTAAAGTTTTGGACCAACTCATCGTGGACCTCACCGCACCTGCTGACCCGGCGGCGCGCCAACGCCTCGCCACGACGCTCTCCCTCGGCGGCGCGAGCGCGGGGCTGGATGGCTTCGAGTATCGCGTGAAGGGCTCGAACGGCGCGCTCTCGAATCCTGCGTTGCTCACCTTCGCCAACGGCTCCGTCATCACCGAGGTGGAGCCGAACAACTCGCCGGACAAGGCGCAGGCGGTTTCCCTGCCAGCCACGATCGCCGGCCAGTTCGCCACGCCGAACGACCGCGACTGGTTCGCCTTCGACGCGAAGAAAGGCGACGCCTACTGGCTGGAGGTCACGTCGCATCGCCTTGGCTTGCCCACTGCCCCGCACGTCGTCATCCAGAAGGCATCGAAGAATGAAAAGGGCGAGGAGACGTTCACCGATGTGCTGGAGCTGACCGAGTCCGTAGTGAACGCCGGCGGGCCGGAGTTCAACACCGCGCACCGCGACCCCGTCGGGCGCTTCGAGGCGAAGGAGGACGGCGCCTACCGCATCGGCATCCGTGACCTCTTCGGGCGCACCGTCGCCAGCCCGCGCAACGTGTATCTGCTCACGCTGCGCAAAGAGTCTCCGGACTTCCGCCTCGTCGCTGTGCCCGACTCCGCGCCGACGAAGAAGGCCCCCGCTGATGTCGTCACCAGCGCCTCCTCACTGTGGCGCGGCGAGGCGCTGCCCATCAAGCTGCTCGTGTTCCGCCGCGACGGTTTCAAGGATGACATCAACGTGACGGTCTCGGGTCTGCCCGCTGGCGTGACCGCGTCGCCCGTGCGCATTCCTGCCGGGGTCAACACCACCAGCCTGTTCCTGGCCGCCAAGGACGACGCGCCCGCCGCGCTCGCCGAAATCAAAATCAACGGCACCGCGAAGGTTGGCGACACGCAACTCGTCCGCGAGGCGCGCCTCACCACGGTGAACTGGGACATGGCCTCCGACAACAACACCACCGAAGCCCCGCACACCCGACTCGCGCGCAGCTTCCCTATCGCCGTCACCGACCGCGAGTCTGCCCCGCTGACCTTCGCGATGGAGGCCAAGCAACCGCTGGAGACGTGCGTGTTTAACAAGCTGCTCATCCCGGTGAACTTCACCCGCCGCGCCGACTTCAAGACCGACGTGAAGCTCAAGGTCACCGGCAACAAGGACCTTGAGAAAATGGCCGAGCTGGCCGGCGGCACGAACACCGCGTCCATCCAGCTCGTCCTGAATCTCGCTGAACAAAAACTCGCGCCCGGCGAGCACACCTTCTGGCTCCAGACCCGCGCGAAGGGCAAGATGCGCCCCTACATGGACGCGTCCAAGGCCGCTGAAGCCGCCTCCAAAGCCGCTGACACGGAAGCCGCCGCCGCCACAAAGGCCGCGAAGGAAGCCAAGGACGCCGCTGCCAAAGTCACCGCTCCCCCCGAGGCCAAGACTGCCGCGGACAAAACCGTGAAGGACGCGGAAGCCAAGGCCAAGGAAGCCGAGGCCAAGAAGACCGCCGCACAGACCGCGATGAAGGCAATGGCCGACAAGTCCAAGCCGCGCGACGTGGACGCCGCGTTCTACTCGCTGCCCATCACCCTCAAAGTCACCGCCGCGCCCATCACGTTGAGTGAGCCAGCCGCGCAGTCCCTTGCCCAGGGCGGCAAGGTGGAAGTCCCCGTGAAGCTGGCCCGACTCTACGACTTCAAGGATCCCGTGGACGTGAACCTCGTCGTGCCCGCCAGCGCGAAGGGCATCTCCGCCGCCAAGCTCACCATCCCGCTCAACGGCACCGACGCGAAGCTCACGTTGGAAACCAAGCCCGACGCCACGCCCGGCGAGCACAAGCTCACGCTCCAAGCCGAGCTCAAGCTCAACGGCCAGACCATCAAGGTGGACCAGACGCTGGTGCTGAAAGTCGCCGCCGTCGAGAAGCCCAAGGCCGCCAAGTAGGAGTTGTGAACTTCCCTTCCCCGGCCATTTCCTTCGAGCACGGACGCCCACGTCCGGGCTGGTTTGTTGCGGACGTGGGCGTCCGCGCTCCAGGGGAAAACCTCGCGTGCGTTCCACATTCCCATTTTCAACCCCCTTTGTTTCACTCGCCATTACAACTAATATGAACCTGTCCACGCTCCTGCCCCCCCTCCTTGTCTTCACCTCACTTCTCACCGCCACCGCCGCGCCCGGCGACTGGCCCACGTGGCGCGGACCGAAGCGCGACGGCATCTCCACCGAGACTGGCTTGCTGAAAGCTTGGCCGAAGGAAGGCCCGATGCTCGCGTGGAAGGCCACAGGCCTCGGCACCGGCTACTCCACTGTCTCCGTCGCTGACGGACGCGTCATCACGATGGGCGACGGCCCGGACGGCGCACGCGTGCTAGCCTTCGACCTGAAGGGCAAGGAGCTTTGGCAGTCCGAGACCATCGGCAAGCCCGGCGGCAACTATCCCGGCACGCGCTGCACACCGGCGATTGACGGCGGCCTGATTTATGCGCTTGGCCAGTTCGGTGACTTCGTCTGCCTCGACGCGAAGACCGGCAAGATGGTTTGGAGCAAGAGTTTTCAGAAAGATTTCGGCGGTGGCTACGCCGGTTGGAACTACACCGAAAGCCCGCTCGTGGACGGCAACAAAGTCCTTCTCACCCCCGGCGGCAAGCAGGGCACGATGGTCGCCCTCGATAAGAAGACCGGCGCGCTCCTCTGGCAGAGCAAGCAGTGGACGGACCGCGCGGCCTACTCCTCCATCGTCCCGTCGGACTTCGGCGGCAAGCGGCACTACGTGCAGTTCACGGAAGAGAGCGTCGCCGGCATCGAGGCCACGACCGGCAACCTCCTCTGGCGTGCCCCCCGCAAGGGCGCGACCGCCAGCATCCCCACGCCCGTCCTGAGCGGCAACCTCGTCTTCGTCACCTCCGGCTACGGCGTTGGCTGCAATCTCTTCAAGCTCAAGCCCGACAGCAGCGTCATCGGCACCGAGGAGGTTTATGCGAACAAGAACATCGTGAACCACCACGGCGGCGTCATCCTCCTGGGCAAGCACCTTTACGGTCACTCCGACAGCGGCGGTTGGACGTGCATGGAGATGAGCACTGGCGAAGTCGCGTGGAAAAACGGCGGCGTGGGCAAGGGTGCCGTCGCCTATGCCGACGGCCACCTCTACTGCCGCAGCGAAGGCGGCAAGGGCAACGTCGCCCTCATCGAGGCGACGACCACGGGCTACGTGGAGAAGGGCCGCTTCGAGCAACCCGACCGCAGTGGCAAGAACAGCTGGGCTCACCCCGTCATCGCCGGCGGCAAGCTCTACCTCCGCGACCAGGACACCCTGCTCTGCTACGACGTAAAGTCCAAGTAGGGCCAGTGCAGGAGCATTTCCATGAGCGCGGCAAGGCAGGAATGAGGGACGAGTGATTTATTTGCCTGTCAGGCGGTTGGAGTGAAAGTGGGATATGACTCCAAGTTCCCGGCCTTGGAGCGTTTAGCTGAAATCTCATTCCAGCGCGAATACCGTTCTCCGCAATTGGAATTGAGAAACCACAGATGAAGTGCGACGCAGACGTGCTCAAGGCTCTGTCCGAATGCCCAACTCTAAAGAAAAGGAAAATACGCCTTGCACCACACATCCCCGTTGCCTACAGTGCGCCCTCTTTTTTAGAGAACGAGTTCAAATTATGCGTCGTCCAAAAGGCATCAAGACCAGAAAAGCAGTCGCCAAGCGGTTCAAAGTTACCGGCACCGGCAAGATTCTCCGCGCGCGCGCTGGCCGCCGCCACTTGCTAACTGGCAAGGGGGCCAAGCGCCGCCGCTTCCTTGGCAAGCGCGCCCTCGTCCACAAGACCGACGAGTATCGTATCAAGTCGTGCCTGCCCTTCAGCCACTGATCTCCTCAATTTTCACCCTTCAACTTTCAACTTTCTCTAATCCATGCGCGTAACTAACGCTCCCGCTTCTCGCAAGCGCCGTAAAAAGATGATCACCGCCGCGAAGGGGTATCGCATGCGGCGCTCAAAACTCTACCGCTACGCCTCCGACGCGGTGGACCACGCCCGCCAATACGCCTATCGCGACCGCAAGACCAAGAAGCGCCTCTACCGCCGCCTCTGGCAGGTCCGCATCAACGCTGCCGTCCGCGCCGCAGGCCTTACCTACAGTCGCTTCATGGAGGGTCTCAAGGCCGCCAAAATCGGGCTCGACCGCAAGGTCCTCTCCGACCTCGCCGCCACCGACGCGACCGCGTTTGGCGAACTGATCAAGGCAGCGCAGACCGCCCTCGCAGCCAAGCCCGAGGCCACACTCGCCAAGGTCTGAGCGAATCAGTCAACCACTTTACGAGCAACGGGCGACCTTCACAGGGCCGCCCGTTTTGCTTTCTACTGGATTCTAAATTCTGACTCCTGAATTCTCACGCGTCATGTCACTTCTGGCCCAGCTCGACCCGTTGAAATCCGAGGCACTCGCCGCGCTCGCGGCCGCCGCAGACCTGCCCGCGCTGGAGCAGACCAAGGGCGTGTTCCTCGGCGGCGACGGCAAGTTCACCGCGCTGATGAAGCAACTCGGCACGCTGCCCAAAGAGGAAAAGCCCGCCGCCGGCAAAGCGATCAACGCAGCCAAGCTCGAACTCGAAACCGCCCTCGTCGCCCGCCGTAGCGAACTCGAACTCAAGGCCGCCCTGCCCAAAGATCCGACCGACTGGACGCTCCCCGGTCGCCGCCGTGCCGTCGGCAAACTCCACCCGCTCACGCAAGTCACCGACGACATCGTGAACGCCTTTCGCAAAGTCGGCTTCGCCGTCGCGGACGGCCCGGAAATTGAGGACGAGTATCACTGCTTCGACGCCCTCAACACCCCCGCTGACCATCCCGCGCGCGACTCGCAGGACACCTTCCACGTCGCTCAGGGTTCCGGCTCTCAACTCTCGACCAAGAACCCTCAGCTACTTCGGACACACACTTCCTCGGTGCAGATCCGAGTGATGCAGTCTCAGCCCCCGCCCATCCGCATCATCGTGCCGGGCCGAGTTTATCGCCGCGACAACGCCGACGCTACGCACAACCCGACCTTCCACCAGATCGAGGGCCTCTACGTGGACAAGAACGTCACCGTCGGCGACCTCAAGGGCACGGTCGAGGCCGTGTTCAAGGACGTGCTCGGCAGCGACGTGAAGCTGCGCTTTCGTCCGCACTACTTCAGCTACACCGAGCCGAGCCTGGAGATTGATTTCACTAACGCCCTCGTGAAGAAGCTCGGCAAGGACTGGCTGGAGATAGCCGGCTGCGGCATGGTGCATCCGCAAGTTTTCGAGAATGTCGGCTACGACCCCGAGGTCTGGACCGGCTGGGCCTTCGGCTTCGGCATCGAGCGCATCGCCATGCTCCGCTACGGCATCACGGACATCCGGCTCTTCTACGAGAATGACGTGCGGTTCCTTCGCCAGTTCTAAACCACCACTTTTCCTCCGCCATGAAAGTCACCCTGAACTGGCTCAAGCAATACGTTGATTTCAACTGGTCGCCCGAGGAACTCGCGGAGCGACTCACCATGCTCGGCCTCGAGGTGGAGGGAGTGCAGAAGCTCGGCGGCGAGTTCGAGGGCGTCGTTGTCGGGCAGGTGCTCACCAAGGACAAGGTCGCCGGCTCAGATAAACTCTCCGTCAACCGCGTCGCCGACGGGACGGGCGAGCGCACCATCATTTGCGGCGCGCAGAACCATCAGGCGGGCGACAAGGTCGCGGTCATCCTGCCGAACTTCGCTCTGCCGCTGAAGGCCGGCGAGAAGGAGCCCTTCGTCATCAAGGAGCGCAAGGTCTTCGGCGTCGTGAGCCAGGGCATGATGTGCTCGAACAAGGAGCTCGGCCTCGGCGAGGACGGCGACGGCATCATCATCCTGCCGCCGGACGCGAAAGTCGGCCAACCCTTCGCCGAGTATCTCGGGCGCGCGGGCAGCGACGTGATTTACGACCTCGAAGTCACCCCGAACCGACCGGACCTCAACAGCGTCATTGGCATCGCGCGGGAGATTGCGGCGGTGACGGGCAATGCGCTGAAGGTGCCAGCCATTAGCGGTCAGCTTTCAGCGGCCAGCGAAGACGTGGCGAAGTTCGTCGCAGTCAACTTGCAGGAGCCGGAGCTTTGCCCCCGCTACACTGCGCGGGTTGTGACCGGCGTGAAGGTTGGGCCAAGCCCCGATTGGCTGCGCACCACGCTGGAGAAGGTCGGCATCCGCAGTATCAGCAACATCGTGGACGTGACGAACTACGTGATGCTCGAAACCGGCCAACCGCTGCACGCGTTCGACTACCACTGGGTGGCCAAGGGCGCGGACGGCAAGCCGACCATCATCATCCGTCGCGCAGCCGCCGGAGAGAAGTTCAAGACACTCGACAATCAGGAGCGCACGCTCACGAACGACATACTTCTCATCGCCGACGAGCAGAAGGGCATCGCGCTCGCCGGTGTGATGGGCGGCGCGAACACGGAGATTCGCGACGACACCAAGGACGTGCTCATCGAGAGCGCCTACTTCGCGCCCACGAACATCCGCCGCACCAGCAAGGCCCTCGGCATTCGCAGCGAGTCCAGCTACCGCTTCGAGCGCGGCGGTGATGTCAGCATCGCGGACTACGCGAGCCAGCGCGCGGTGCAGCTCATTCTTGAAACTGCCGGTGGCAAGCTCGTTCCCGGCGTGGTGGACGCCTACCCGAAACCCGCGCAGTCGAAGGAGGTTTCCCTGCGGTTTGCCAAGACCAACGAACTGCTCGGGGTCGCCATCGAGCCTGAGCAACAAGCCGGCTTCCTCACGAGCCTCGGCCTGAAGCAATCGGCAGTCGGCAATGGGCAATCGGCATTCTTCTCCATCCCAACCTTCCGGGTGGACCTCAAGCGCGACGTGGATCTCATCGAGGAAATCGCGCGGTTGCACGGCGTGGACAAGATTCCCAGCACCGCCCCGCGCTGCGCAGTGGGCTCGAATCCGTTCGACGCGGTGTATGACCAACTCGCCGACGTGCGCCGACTGCTCACTGGCCTCGGCTTGAACGAGGCGCAAGGCCAGACGCTCATTTCGAGTGCGGAGTGCGGAATGCGGAATGCGGAATCCGTGCTGCTGGCCAATCCGCTCAGTTCGGACATGGATTTGCTGCGGCCCTCCTTGCTACCCGGCCTGCTCCATTCTCTCCGGCACAACCTGCGCCGACAGAACCACGACCTGGCGCTGTTCGAGATT
>SIBB01000091.1 GCA_009695395.1 Pedosphaera sp.
TGAACTGCCCAAGGACGGCTCCGACTTCAACAAGTTCATGGACGGCTCCCGCAGCACGAAGTCCGAGCAATGGTGGCGCGACAACTTGAACCTCCCCGACTACTACAGCTTCCACGCGGTCAACCGCATCGTCTCCAACGTGGATCTGCGCCACGGCGCGAATCACTTTCTCTACCATTCCGCGCTCTCCGGCTGGTCCCCCGTGCCGTGGGACCTCGACATGATGTTCATTCCGAAGACCCATTGGCCGGGCATCGTGGACCAAGCGCGCTGTTTAGAGATGCCCGCGTTGCGTCGCGAGTATCAAAACCGCGCCCGCGAAATCCTCGATCTCTTCTGTGCTGACAACTCGCCGTCGGGCGGGCAGGTCGGCCAACTCGTCGAGGAACTCGCCCGCGCCGTGCGCCCCGCCGGGCAGGAGCGGAGCTGGGCCGAACTGGACATGGCGATGTGGAACCATCATCCGCGCACCAGCGACAAAGGCGCGTTCTACCGAAACCCTGCCAGCCAGGGCATGGGCGGCGGCGAGTTCCGCCGGACGTTGGCCACGCCGGACTTCAACGGCTTCGGTAAACTCATCGTGGACTTCTGCACGGACTCGGGGACGAACAAGACCTTTGCCCCCAACGACGGCATCATCGCCGGCTACGGCTTCGGCCACCTCGCGTGGGAAGCCCGCGACGCGCACATCCCCGAGCGCCCGGTCATCCGGCAATTGGGCACGGAAAAGAAAGGCGCGCTGGTCTTCCAAATCACGCCCTTCGCCACGCCAGTCGGGACGAACCACTTCGCCGCCGTCCAGTGGCGCGTGGGCCGCAGCACCGCGCCCGGCCAGCCGGGTTGGGTGGCGGACCAGCCGTGGCACTACGAACTCCAGCCGCACTGGGAGAGCGGCGAACAACTCCGCAGCGAACCGCAGATGAAGCTGCCGCCGGAAGCCTTCGCCGGCACCGGTCTTCACCGCGTCCGCGCCCGCTACAGGGACAACACCGGACGCTGGAGCCATTGGAGCGAGCCGGTGACGCTGAACGCGCGGTGATCGTGGGTGCAACTCAGTTTCATGCAGGGCTCGGAAGGCGCTCGAGGGCTGGCCGCGCTTGCCAGTGGAGGCGATTGCCGTAGTTTCCGGCCATGCGATTTCGATTCCTCCTCCTGCTGCCGCTCTTGCTGGCTGCCTGCCGCACGACACCCGTGGTGCTGGACACTGCCAAGCCTTTCCACGATGCGCTTGCGCGGCGGACGAACACGCTTGGCGTGGTCAAGGGCAGCGAGGCCGAGCGGGCGGCGGTGCAGCGGGTGAAGGACTACTTCTCCACGATGACGGCGGACTCGGTGCGCGCACAGACGCGGCTGGTGTATGCGCCGGAGGCTTACTTGAACGACACGCTCAAGTCGTTGGACGGCGCGGCGGTCATCGAGGATTACTTTATCGCCACGGTGCTCAAGGCGGAGAGCGTGACAGTGCGCTTCGAGGATGTGGCGGAGTCGGGCGGGAACTATTACTTCCGCTGGGTCATGGACACGCGGTTCAAGAAGCTGCGCGAGGGCGAGACCCTGCGCACCATCGGTATGACTCTAATCCGTTTCGATGCCCACGGGCGCGTGCTGCTCCACCAGGATTTTTGGGACAGCACCGCGGGTGTCTTCGAGCACGTGCCGGGAGTGGGCACGGCCATCCGCGGTATTAAGGCGAAGCTTTGAAGCAATGAGAACTACTGGTCAGCGGCGTATCGTGATCGTGACCGGGAGCGACACTGGAGTGGGCAAGACGGTGCTCACGTCGTGGCTGACTCGCTGGCTGCGCGCGGCCGGAGTGAACGCGGTTGCCTTAAAGCCACTGTGCTCCGGCGGGCGGGAAGATGCCGTGGCGCTGCACGCGGCGAATGGCGGCGCGCTCACGCTGGATGAGGTGAACCCGTGGCATCTCCGGGCGGCGCTCGCACCGGTGCTGGCGGCGCGGCGGGAGGGCAGGGGAGTCCGGTTGGAAGAGGTCATTGCACACGTTCGTTCAGTGGCGCGGCGATTTGAAGCGGTGCTGGTGGAAGGGGCGGGTGGACTGCTGAGTCCGTTGGGTGAAGGCGTTGACACGCGGAACTGGATTGCCGAGCTGGCCGCAATCCCCGTCATCGTGGTGCCCAATCGGCTGGGCGCGGTGAATCAGGCGCGGCTGGTGTTGGAAGCGCTGCCGAAGGCGGCGCGGGCGCGGGCGATGGTGGTGTTGATGTCGCAGCCGCGTAAGGACGTTTCGGCACAGTCGAACGCAAAGTTGCTGCGGGAGTTTGTGCCAGAAACAGACGTCGTCCACCTGCCGTGGGTCGGACGGCTGGACGCACCGGAGCGGAATCGCAGCGTGTCGGCTGCGTTGAGTTTGTTGTTGAAGGGACTGCACGTCTAGCGCGAGGGAGAACGGATCTTCACGGCGCCGCGTCTCACTATTGTCCCTTCTGCGCCTATTGTGCCGGTGCGCGCTTCGCCTGCCACTCGTTCAACTCCCGCTCTCCTGCCGCCACGTCCAACCCCAACACCTCCATCGCCTCGCCGATGAGGTAGAGCGACCCCGCGATGACCACGCGCGGCTCCTTCTCCAAAGCAGTCAGCGCGTTCCCTGCCGACTCATGCGCCGTGACGAGCCCGCTCTGATTTGCCCGGCGGCAAAACTCCGCCAGCTCCGTCGGCTCCGCTGAGCGGCTGCTGCCCACCCGCACCACCGCGATGCGCTGTGCCAAAGGGGCAAGCGTGCGGCACATGAGTTCGCAGTCCTTGTCCCCGAGCATCCCCAGCACGAGCGCGAACGGGGCGCCGGCGAACTCCTCCCGCATGGCCGTCACCAGTGCCCGCGCGCCGTCCACGTTGTGCGCGCCATCGAGAAGGAACTCCCGGCCGCCGATTTTCTCCACCTGCAAGCGCCCTGCCCACCGCACCGTCTCCAACCCGCGTCGCAGCGCCGTATCGCTCACCGGCAAGGTGTCCTGCAACGCCCGCACCACCGCCACCGCCAGCGCAGCGTTCCGTCGCTGATGCGCCCCGCGCAAGGCCGGCGGAGCGCCGGTCTCCGACCCGGCGTTCAGTTCATCCGTCACCATCGTGAACGTCGCCCCCATCCGCTCCGCCTTCGCGCGAATCACCTCCACCGCCTCCAGCGCATCCGCCGCCGTCAACACCGGGACGCCCGGCTTGATGATGCCCGCCTTCTCCGTCGCAATCGCCGCCAGCGTGTTCCCCAGCCATTGCTGATGGTCGAGCGCGATGTTCGTGATGACGCTCGCCAGCGGCGTCACGATGTTCGTCGCGTCCAGCCGGCCGCCCAGCCCCGTCTCCCAAATCACCACGTCGCACTTCTGCTCCGCGAAATACCGCAGCGCCATGACCGTCACGAACTCGAAGAAAGTCGGGGGAGAGTAATTAGTAATGAGTGATGGAGTGCCCAGTGAAGCCACGGCGCCGCCTTCCGGACGGAACACGGAACACGGAACACGGATTACTTCCCCCACCAGCCGCGCCACGTCCGTCTCGCTGATGAGTTGCCGCCCCACCTGCATCCGCTCGCGAAACGAAACCAGATGCGGCGACGTGAACAGCCCCACGCGCAGCCCCGCCGCGCGGTAAATGCTCTCCAGCATCGCGCACGTGGAGCCTTTCCCGTTCGTCCCCGCCACGTGGATGAACCTCAGCCGCGCCTGCGGATTCCCCAGCCCCGCCGCCAGACGCTGCGTCGTCTCCAGGCCGAAGTGCGCGCCGAAGACGGCGAGTCCTTTCAGGTAATCCAGCGCTTCTGCGTAAGTCATCGCGTGCAAACCGTGCCTCGCTCAAACCCGCTCCAGCAACACCAGAAACTCCCTGTTCCCCGCCGGCCCCAGCAGCGGTGACTCACTCACGCCCCGCCACGCGAGGCCTGGCAAGTCTGACTTTACGAACGCCTCCATCTCCGCCAGCACGCGCGCGTGTATCGCCGGGTCTGTGATGACGCCCTCGCCCTTGTCCGCCTCCGCCTTGCCTGCCTCGAACTGCGGCTTCACCAACGCCACGATGCGGCCGACCGGCGTGAGCAAGCCAGCCGCCGCTGGTAAAATCTTCCTCAACGAGATGAACGAGCAATCCACCACCACCAGCGGCACCGTCACGGCTGCCTGCTGACCGCTGACCGCTGAAAGCTTTCCCCCTGTCAGCTCCCTCGCATTCGTCTTCTCCAGCACGACCACCCGGGCGTCGTTGCGCAACTTCCAAGCGAGCTGCCCCTGGCCCACGTCCACCGCGAAGACCTGCACTGCGCCGCGTTGCAACAGGCAGTCCGTGAAGCCGCCCGTGGACGCCCCGAGGTCCACCGCCGCCAGCCCGCGCACATCGAGAGCGAAGTGCTCCAGCGCGTGCTCCAGCTTCTGACCTCCACGGCTCACGAACTTCTCTGTCGCGTCCAGCGTGAGCGCGTCCGGCTCGCGCACCGAGTCGCTGGCCTTGCGTGCGACGTTGCCGTTCACGCGGACAAGCCCCGCCATCACGGCGCGCTTGGCCTTCTCGCGGCTGTCGCAAAGCCCGCGCGCCACCAATGCCTGATCCAGCCGGACGTTCATGCCCTCCAGCTTGCCGCGAATGTGCCGCGCGACAAAGCCCAAAGCCCAGGGGATGAACGCGTCCGTCCGCCGCGGAGACGTTCTTGGCAAAAGCCAGTCAGCAGATGTGCGCACCCTGCGTCTCGACATACACGGCGTAGAGACTTGTGCTGCCACACATGAAGAGCCGGTTCCTCTTCGTGCCGCCGAAACAGAGGTTCGCGCAAATCTCCGGCAGCAAAATCAACCCGATGCGCTCGCCCTCCGGCGTAAAGCAGTGCGCGCCGTCGAAACCCGCGCCCGCCCAACCCGCGCCCGCCCAAATGTTGCCATCCACATCGCAGCGGATGCCGTCCGCGCCGCCCTTCTTGTCGCCCATCGCCATGGTGCAGAGCGTGCGCTTGCCGCGCAGCTTCACGCCGTCCACCACGTCCCACGCGAAGACGTTGCCGTGAGCGATATAGAGCTTCTTGTAATCCGGCGAGAAGCAGAGGCCGTTGGGCTTGCTGAGTTCGTCGCTGACCATGGCGAGCTGGCGGGTCTTGGGGTCCACGCGATAGACGGCCTCCTTGATTTCGAGTGGGCCCTTGTTGCCCTCGTAATTCATCATCGCGCCGTAGCCGGGGTCGGTGAACCAGATGCCGCCGTCGGGATGCACCACGATGTCGTTGGGCGCGTTGAGCCGCTTGCCGTTGAAGGAGTCCGCAATGACCGTCACCGAGCCATTCTGCTCGTAGCGCACCACGCGGCGGTTGCCGTGCTCGCAGGCAAGCTGGCGCCCCTCAAAGTCGAAGGTGTTGCCGTTGCTGTTGCCAGCGGGCGAGCGGAACGTGCTCACATGGCCGTCCTCCTCGAGCCAACGGAACTGGCGGTTGTTCGGGATGTCGCTCCAGACGAGGTAGCGCCCGCCGCCGTTCCACGCGCAACCCTCGGCCCAGAGCATGGTGGGATTGTGGTAGAGGCGCTGGATGGGCGTGTTGCCTAGCTTGGCCTTGAACCGCTTGTCGAGCGAGACGATGTCGGGGTCGGGATAGCGCGTGGGGTTCACACCCGTCCAATCGCGCGGCGTGGCGGCGTTGGCGAGCGAGGCGGACGCGGCAACGGCGGCACCGAGGAAGGCGCGGCGGTTCAAGTCAGTGGCAGAGGACATGAGCGCATTATTTCGCGGTGGAGGAGAAATGCAAACTTGGAGTCGCGCCAGCGTCTTGCCGGGCGCGTGCGCGGCGAGGGCGTAGATGCGGTCGCCGCGGCCGGCGAGGGCGCGGACGAGGGAACGGTTGTCGAGCTTGTGCTGGCGCACGCGGGCGTCCGCGCCGCAACTGAAGACTTGGTCGCCCGCCAGCAGCACCCGGAACAGCTCGCCCTCCGCCCCGGAGATTTTGCCGCCCTTCTTCGCATCCTTCGCGGCCCAGTAGTGAACGTCCTTGTCGCGCCCGAAGGAATAGACGGTCTTGCCATCCTCGCTGAAGGCAACGCCGGAGACGGGCGCTTCGTGGCCCATATAGCTGGCTTCGAGTTCGCCGGTGTCGAGGTTGAAGACGCGTGCAGTGCGGTCGCGGCTGGCGCTGGCGAGGTGCTTGCCGTCAGGGCTGAAGGCAAGGCCGAGCACCCAGTCGGCGTGCTGCTGGAGGAGTTTTAGTTCTTTGCCATCGGGCACGGAGAAGAGGCGGATGGCATTATCCGCGCCACCGGCGGCGAGGCGCGCGCAGTCCTTGTCGAAGGCCAGCGCCATCACGGTGTCGATGGTCGAGGCGAAGACTTTGGTCACCTCACCCTTCGCGGTGTCCACCAGTGCGACTTCGCCGGACTGGCCGGGCGAGCCGCCGCCAACCGCGAGCCATTGCCCCTGCGGATGCCATGCGAGGGCTTGGATGCGCTGCGGAAGGTTCTTCACGCGGCGGATAAGTTTCCGGTCATCGGTTCCCAGTGCGATATTTCGTGGTAGCCGCTGGCCGCGAGTTGCTTGCCATCTGGGCTGAACGCAGCGCCGCGATGGGCACGTGCTGTGCGTAGCTCGCGGGCGGGTTCGGATGCGGAACGCGCGGGTTGAGCGAGGCGAGGTGCGCCTTCACGTCGGGCCCGTCAAACTTCGCGCCCTGCTGAATCCACTTCTCAATGAGGGCGGCTTGGGGCTTCGGCAACGGGTCGTCCTTCTGCAGCATGCGGTCATCGGCGTCGGTGATGACGAGCAGGCGGAACAACTCGCTCTTCGCTGGATGACCGGGCGTGACGGAGGCCGTCTTGCTCGCGCCGGGCTTGAGCAGCGTCTCAAAGTTGTGCAGTTGGTAGTTGCCCTTGGCCTTCTCCGGCCCGTGGCACGTGACGCACTTCTTGGCGAGAATGGGCGCGATGTCCTTCGTGAAGCTGACGTCGGCGGACGCAGCGAAACTCGCGGAGCCCAGCGCACCCGCGGCAACGCTCACGCACAACCAGCGTGCGATCCAGGGCAGATTGGGACAGCGTGCCATGTGGTCATTGACTCCGCGGGCGTGTGAGCCGTTCGGCAAGCGGCAGGGATCGCGCCTCTGCCAGTTTCGCTGACTAACGGCTCACCGTCTTGCGTCGGTCATTCGCTTGTTTATCCGCGCACTCATCCTTGTCCTCGTCGCCTGCGCTCAGGCTGGAGCCTCTGGCGTCGTCAAAGTCACCGCCACCGCCACTGATCTGCTGCTTGCGCTCGACACGCCCGTCAGCGGCTTGAGTCTGGTTGAGCTTGCGCCTTACGAAACGAATGCCAGCGCGGGAGCAGTCTTGGCCACCCAGCTCACGACCGCTTCGCCGGTCCGCGTCCCGCGTTTCGACGGCCCGCGCGACCGACTTTACTCCGGCTTCGTCGCGACTCGTGCGGGCGAGAAAGGCCCCGAGACCGTTGGCGCAGTTCGCTTCGCCGAGAATTTGGCTGACCTCTCACGCAACCGAGACCCGCACCCGAAGCCTGCTAGCAAGAAGGGCCTGCAAGTGCAGATGGTGGACGACGCGCTCGCGTTGGGCATCCAGCACAGCACACTGAACTTCAATCTCGCGGGGCTGATTCAACTCCAGCCGCAGCCCGACTCGCTGAAGTGGGAGATGGACGGCCAGATCTACTACTTCAGCCGCCGTTACCTTGATTCGCAGCCGGTGAAGCCCCTTACCGACGCGGGCGTGGTCGTGAATTTCATCCTGCTGCACTACCTCGGGCGCGCGGAGGTGGACGCATTCATGAAGCATCCGCGTTGCGACCCTGCCACGCCGAACAAATTGACGGCCTTCAACACCGTCACGCCCGACGGCCTGCGCCACTTCAAGGCGGTGATTGAATTCCTCGCCGACCGTTACTCCGGCACGAACACAGTCAACGGTCGCGTCTCAGGCTACATTGTCGGCAACGAGGTCAACGCGCATTGGGAATGGTATAACCTCGGGCCGGCCACGCGCGCCGAGGTCGCGGCTGACTATCTCCGCACCGTGCGCGTGACGCATACCGCCGTGCGCAAGGCTTCCGCGCACGCCCGCGTCTACCTCTCGCTCACGCACTACTGGGATAAGGTGATGCGCAGTGGTCCGCTCCGCTCATGCGAGGGCAAAGGCTTGCTTGACGACTTCAACTCGCTTGCCAAGGCCGGCGGCGATTTCGACTGGCACCTCGCGCACCATCCCTATCCCGAAAATCTTTTCGAGCCGCGCACATGGCTGGACAAGCAGCCCACAGCGCGCGAGGACACGCCCAAGATCACGTTCAAAAACATCGAGGTGCTCGACGCCTACTTCCGGCGGCCCGAGTTGCTGCATCGCGGCCAGCCGCGCCGCATCATTCTCTCCGAGCAAGGTTTCAACTGCCCCGACAAACCGGACGGCGAGCTGTGGCAGGCAGCGGCCTACTGTTACGCGTGGAAGAAGGTCGAGTCGATCGCGGGCATAGATGCCTTCATCCTCCATCGCCACGTGGACCACGGACACGAAGGCGGCTTGAACCTCGGGCTCTGGACGCGCCAGCCCGACTCCGTCGCCACGCCGGGCAAGCCGCGGAAAATCCATGAAGCCTTCAAAGCCGCCGGCACGCCCGACGAGGCGCGTGCGTTCGAGTTCGCCTTGCCCGTCATCGGGCTGAAGGACTGGTCGCAGTCCGCGCGGTGAGCGGTGAGTTTTGAGGCGACAAACCGCCCGCCTTCGCCCTACAAACTCCACACCCTCGGCGTGGCCCCCGCAGCTCAAATGGACAGAGCTCGCGTTTCCTAATCATAACTGGGCAGTTCTCACGAAGCTTCCTCTGTGGTCTGCGGTGGTTTCGGCATGGACTGGTTTGCAATCGCTATTGGAAACGCCGTCCCGGAACGTCACTAAACGTCCCGCAGTTTTGGGCCGCGAGTATTGGGCGAACAAAGCCACGCAAATCACCGCCGACGCCCCGAGCGAAGCCGAGCTGCACCCCGAACTCTGGGGCCACGTCCGCTTCCACCCCGAGCGCCTCGCCGCCTTCGGCCCCACCGCGAAGAAGAAAGATAAGTCGGTGGAGGACTTGCTGGATGATTTGAAGTGAGGCCCGGTGCCGACTTGAGTCCCTGCCAAAACGTCGCACGAGTGCATTGTGTGCATCGCTCCGTGCCTTCGCCGCTTCCTTCGTTTCACCTCGCCGCCGTCGTGGCGACACCGTAAAAATCGGCTCACCATGAACTCACGTTTGTTCCTCCTCGTGGCGATACTGCTGGCTGGCTCGCCTCTGCGCGCCGAAAAAATTGTCCTCGTCGCGGGCGGGGCGAGGGACGCCGTCGGCATCCCCGCCACCGACGCGAAGCTCAAGGAACCGTTCGGCGTGGACTTCGATCGCGCCGGCAATCTCTTCATCATCGAGATGACCTCTGGCAACCGTCTGCTCAAGATGAACGCGGCGGGGTTGCTCACGCATATCGCGGGCACCGGCAAGGCTGGCGCCTCCGGCGATGGCGGGCCCGCGCTTCAAGCCGAATTCAACGGCCCGCACAACCTCGCCGTGCTGCCCGATGGCAACGTGCTGATCGGTGATACTTGGGCCGGGCGTGTGCGCAAGGTGGATGTGAAGTCCGGCACCGTCACGAGCCTCGCCGGCTACAGCGTCTCTGCCGAGAAGGCGCGCAGCGGCGGGCCGTATTGCATCGCACTGGATTTCACGGGCACGAAGCTCTTCATCGCTGACCTCACGCGCATCCACGAGCTGGATGTTGCAACCGGCAAGTCGCGCATTGTCGCGGGCAATGGGAAGAAGGGGCGACCCGAGGACGGCACTCTCGCGACCGAAGCCCCGCTCTCCGACCCGCGCGCCGTAGCGGTGGATCGCAAGGGGAACATTTACATCCTCGAACGCGGCGGCAACGCACTGCGCGTTGTCTCGACCGACGGCAAAATCAAAACCGTCGTCAATGCCAGCGGCGCGAAGGGCGGCACCGGCGACGGCGGACCCGCGCTGGCCGCGACGATGAACGGCCCGAAACATCTCTGTGTGGACCTCGATGACAACGTCATCATCGCGG
>SIBB01000092.1 GCA_009695395.1 Pedosphaera sp.
GTGCATCGAGATGGCCGAGTGGCGCGGCGGCTCCACCGCACTAGAGGAAGCACTCTTTGCCCAATGCGATTGCGTGACCGCCACCGGCACGGACGAGGCTGTGGAAACCGTCCGTCGTGCGTTGCCGCCGCGCGTGCGCTTCGCCGGCTACGGCCACCAAGTCAGCTTCGGCTACGTCACGCGTGAGGCACTCACGGGCTGGCGCGCGAAGAAGATCATTGCCTCGGCTGCGACCGATGTCATCGCGTGGGACCAACTCGGCTGCCTCTCGCCGCACGTCTTCTACGTCGAGGACAACGTCACGGGCATCGCGCTGCACTTCGCCGAGCAGCTCGCCGCCGAGCTGGAGCGCCGCGAGGCCGCCGAGCCGCGCGGCAGGATTTCCACCGAGACCGCCGCGCACATCGCCGCGCGCCGCGCCATCTATGAGGTCCGCGCCGCCCACGCGCCGGACCAGACGCGCCACTGGTGCAGCCCGGACTCGACGGCGTGGACGGTGGTGTATGAGTCGGACCCGCGCTTCGTATTGTCCTGCGCGAACCGCTTCATCTACGTGAAGCCTGTGCTGGATGTGGCCGAGGCATTGCGCAGCGCGGACGCGGTGCGCGACCACACTTCGACCGTGGGGCTGGCCGCGCAGGAAGACGAAATGGACTCCCTCGCCAAGCAGTTCGCCCGGTGGGGCGCGACGCGTCTTTGCCCGCTGGGCCAGATGCAAAACCCGCCGCTGACTTGGCGGCATGATGGGAAGTCGCTCCTAGGAGGCTTCGTTCGATGGACGGACTGGGAACAGTGAGTCTGCAGGCCGGGCGACGTTCCGAAGTTTGAGCTTACACCAACCCCTTGATTGGCTCGCCGCCGGTGAGGGTGTCCAAGAGCGACTTGGGGAGGCCGTCCATCACGCGGACTTCGCCGAGGTCCAGCAGGGTGTGCATGACGGTGGCGAGGAGGTTTTGCATCGTCACCGGATTGTCAGCCGGAGAGCCGCCATCGCGGGAGGACGCGCCGATGACGCGGCCCATTTGCAAGCCGCCGCCATAGAGCATCAGCGGGGCGAGGCCGCCCCAGTGGTCGCGTCCGCCCTTCGCGTTGATGCGCGGCGTGCGACCCATCTCACCGCAGCAGACGAGGAGGATCTTGTCCCGCAGCCCCCGCGATTCGCAGTCCTCGATGAACGCGGAGACGGCGTGGTCGAAGGGGCGGCCCACGTATTCCATGCCGGTGGTCATGGGGGCATTGTTCACGTCGGCGTGCATATCCCAGACGAAACTGGTGGTGACGGTGACGAAACCGGCACCGCGTTCGCACAGGCGGCGGGCAAGGAGGAGGAGCTTGCCCAGCGTAGCGGAGTTGTCGGCGTAGTGCTCGCGGTTCTTCCACGCGGGGCTGAAGCGGTCGCGCGACGCGAGCGGCGCGGTGTCGTAACGGGCGACGACACGCGGGTCTTCCTTCGTGAGGTCAAAAGCGTCCGAGATGCCGCGCTCAAGAGTGGCGAAGGCTTGCTGCTGGAAGGTGTCGGTGCCGTCGAACGCGCCGCTGGCCTCGACGCGGCGCTTCCATTGGTCGAGGGAACCGAGCAGCTCGCGGCGGTCGTTGAGGCGCGACTGCGGGAGGTTGAGCTTCATGTCCGCCTGCAAGCCGCCACCGGCACCGGGCACGAAAGGCGCGTAGGCCGAGCCGAATTCCCCAGTGGACTCGAAGTTGCCGAACGAGGTGATGGCCGGACCGGACGCTAGGTCCACGGCGCGTGGGAAGAGCGCGACGTTCGTGGGCATGGCGGTGTCAGGGCGCAGCGCCCCAGCCACGCGCGAGTAGAGGGTGCCCATGTTCGCGCGCAGCGTGTCGCGTCCGACGATGGGTTTGATGTCGTGGTTGGCGTCGCCGGTGGCGAAGGAGCGGACGATGGAGAACTTGTCGTTGAGCTTGGCGAGGCGCTCGAAGGTGGAGCCGAAGGTGATGCCGGGGATGCGGGTGGGGATTTCGCCGGTCGCGGACCGAATCTCGCGGGGCGCATCCATCTTCGGGTCGAAGGTCTCGAACTGCGAAGGGCCGCCATGCTGGAAGAGAAAGATGACGGACTTGTCGCGAAGAGGGAGCTTGTTCGCCTTGGCATGGGCCTTCACGGCGAGCCAGTCTGCGAGGGTGATGCCACCGAGGGAGAGGCCGCCGACGCGCAGGAACTGGCGGCGGTGAAGTCGGTCTTGCAGCGTGAGCATGAGTGCGGTGTTGGACGTGAGTGAGGGGCGGGGCATTGAACGGCAAACGCTGAATTGACGCCTCCGAATCAGGGTCTAGTTTTGTCGCGTGAACCACCTGACTTTTTCGCTCCTCGCGTTGCTCGCAGGGAGCGCCTTCACCCGTCTCTCCGCGGCCACGGCGCACGACGGCCAGCCCGTTGGCATTGAGAAGCGCATCCCGCTGACCACCTCGCGTGTCGTCGGCTCGCCGGAGCCGCCGCTCATGCTCCGGGCCAAGCGCGCCTGGCCGGGGCTGGACTTCAAGAAGCCGCTCTTCCTCGGGCGCGACGCGGCCAGCGACCGCTTCCTTGTCGTCGAGCAAGCCGCGCGCATCCTCGCCATTCCGCGCGACCAGTCCCAAAGCACCACGAACCTGTTCCTCGAAATCGCGGACCATGACTTCTACTCGTTCCACTTCCATCCCGGCTTCGCGACGAACCGCTTCCTCTTCGTCTTCGCCAACGGGCCGAACAAGTTGCAGACCAACAGCACGGGCGTGGTGCTGGGCGGGACGAACAAGTTTAATCGCATCCTGCGCTACACCGTCACGCCCGAGGGCAACGCGAACCCGGCGTCGGAGTATGAGATCATCAAGTGGTGGTCCAACGGGCACAACGGCGGCGAGCTGGCGTTCGGCCTCGATGGGATGCTCTACATCACCTCCGGCGACGGCACGAGCGACTCGGACGGCAACAACTCCGGGCAGGACATTTCCGATCTGAACTCTGGCGTGCTGCGGCTGGACATCGAGCGGCCCGATGCGGGGAAAGCCTTCTCGATCCCGAAGGACAATCCGTTCTGGGATATTCCGAAGGCGCGGCCTGAGCTGTGGGCCTACGGCTTCCGCAACCCGTGGCGCATGACGATGGACCCGGCGGACGGCGCGCTGTTGGTCGGCGACATCGGGCAGGACTTGTGGGAGATGATTCAGCTCGTGACGCGCGGTGCGAACTTCGGCTGGAGCGTGCGGGAGGGGAATCACCCCTTCCACGCGCAGCGCGTGCCTGGCCCGCACCCGATCAAGCCGCCGCTCATCGAGCATCATCACGCCGAGGCCCGCTCCATCACGGGCGGCGTGGTTTATCAGGGCAGCAAGTTTCCGGAACTCCGCGGCGCTTACATTTACGGCGACTACGGCACAGGAAAGATTTGGGCGCTCAAGCGCAAGGGCGAGAAGGTGACTTGGTCGCGCGAAATCGCCGACACGCAGCACGCAATGGTCGGCTTCAGCGAAGGCCGCGCGGGGGAAATCTTCTACGTGGACTACGCGGGCCAGCTCTACGAGCTGGAGCTAACCCCGCCCGTGACCAAGAAACGGCCACCGTTCCCGAAGAAGCTCAGTGACAGCGGACTCTTCGCAAAGGTGAAGGGCCACGTGATGCAGCCCGCGCTGATTCCGTATTCCGTGAACTCGCAGTTGTGGTCCGACGGCGCGCACAAGGAGCGGTTCATCGCGCTGCCGGGCGAGTCGCAGATTGGTTTTGCGGAAGGCGGCGGGTGGAAGTTCCCCGAGGAGACCGTGCTGGTGAAGAGCTTCGCGCTCGACCTCGAGGCCGGAAACCCGAAGTCGCGCAAGTGGGTGGAGACGCGCTTCATGCTCTTCGAGCAGAACGAGTGGGTGGGCTACAGCTACCGCTGGAACGACTCGCAGACCGACGCGGAACTCGTCGAGGCCAAGGGCGCGGACCGCGATTACAAAATCAAGGATACCCGCGCGCCCGGCGGTTCGCGCAAGCAGACGTGGCATTATCCCAGCCGCGCCGAGTGCATGACCTGCCACAGCCGGGCCGCCCAGTATGTGCTCGGCGTGAACACGCTCCAGATGAACCGCGACCATGACTACGCGGGTGTGAAGGCCAACCAGCTCCGCACGCTCGCGCACATCGGCGCGTTCACGCTGAAGCCCGACAAGGCCGGCGTGGTGAAGCTGCCCAAGCCGCCGGAGAAAATGGCGAGCCTGCCGAATCCTTATGACGAGACGGCGGACTTGACCCTCCGCGCCCGCTCCTACCTGCACGCGAATTGTGCGCATTGCCACGTCGAGGCCGGCGGCGGCAACTCCGCCATCACGCTGAACTGGAACACCGCGCCGGAAAAAATGCACCTCATCGGCATCGCGCCGCAGCACGACAAGTTCGGACTCGCGGACGCGCTGATCGTCGCGCCCGGCGCGCCGGAGCGAAGCACGCTGATGCAGCGCATGCTCCGGGTGGGGCAGGGCGGAATGCCGCCGCTCGCGAAGTCACTCGTGGATGAGCCGGCGTTGAAGATGCTCGGCGAGTGGATCAAGCAGGTGAAGTAGCGCCCGGAGTTGAGGTAGCCGCCGAGGTGAGGAGGCGGAATTGTTCGTGCGTCGTAAAATCCGCATCCGCACCTCGGCGGCTACGAGCTTCACCGCGGCTCGGTGCGCACCTCGATCAGCTTGTAGGCAACAACGCTGTCGCTAAATCCCTTGAGCTGCATCGGGTCCATCTGCTCGACCATGATGCGGTCGCCGAGCTGCTCGCGGGTGGTGGGGCCGATGACGATTTCACCCCGGCCCGCCACGCTGCATAAGCGCGCGGCGAGATTCACGCGCTCACCAAGCACGGTGTAGTTTGAGCGATTCGCTGAACCCATGTTGCCCGCGAGCACCTGTCCCGTGGCGAGGCCGATGCCCATCTGGAGCTGATAGCGCGAGGTCAGGTTAAGCTTCGCGCGCTCGGACATCATCCGCTGGGCGCAGCGGACGGCGTTGAGCGCGTCGTCTCCGTAACTCTTGGGCGCGCCGAAGAGGGCCATGATGGAATCACCGATGAACTTATCCACGACGCCGTGGTGCTCGGTGACGACCTTGGTGAGCACGGTCATGTGCTCGTTGAGCAGGGCGATGACCTCTGCCGGGCTCATGTTTTGAGTGAGCGCGGTGAAACCGCGGATGTCGCAAAACATCACGGTGGCCTCGCGTAGCTCGCCGCCGAGGGCGATCTTGCCTTCGAGGAGCTGCTGCGCGACGTCCTTGTCGGCGATGGTGTGGAGGATGGAGTGATACTTCTCCTTGAGCGCGAGCTCGGCGGCCATCTCGTTGAAGGACTTGGCCAGACGGCCAAGGTCGTCCTTGCCTCGCTCGGGTAGTTGGATGGCGAAGTCGCCGGCGCTAATCCTCTCGGTCGCGCCGACCAACTCACGGATCGGCACCGACAAGCCATGCGAAAGGAGGAGACTCAGGGCCAAGGCCCCGAGGGTGGCAACGCCGGTGAAGCGGAGGAAGTCCGAACGGAGGCTGGCCTGGGCTTGGAGAGCACCGGCCGACGAGTAGAGGCCGATCTTGTAGGCGACGGGCAGGGGCGAACCTTCATTGAGCGGAGTGTAGAAAACGCGGTGCGGAACGCCGTGGATCGCCACCATGAAGTTCTCGCGCGGCTCCGGGTTGGCGCGGATTTCCGCAGCCAACTGCCCGGCCAGTGTGTCCCGCACAGCATCCGGTATCGTGCGGGTGTAGAGTTTGCCCTCGATCCATGTGCCGCTCTCGATATCGCTGACCTCGGCGATGACTCGCTCGGCGGCGTCTGCCACGACGTCGAAAAACTTGATGCCATAAACCACCGCACCGATCAGATGCCCATCGTTGAACACCGGGGTGACAATAATCTCCGTGACGCGGCCGTTGCCGAGTTCGAGGTAGCCGACTTCCTGCTCGTGGAGTAGGCGCACGACCGGGCCGAAGCGGGCGATTTGTTTAAGGAAATTGCGGCGCTCTGGCGTGAGGACCTTCTCTAGCTCGGGGGCCTCCATCACCTTGCCCTCAGCGTCGAGGAAGCCGAGGAAGGGGATGCGCGGCGCACGCTGACCGGGCGCTGGCTTCGCGCCGAATTTTTTGCCGACCTCTTTGGCCAGCGGGCGCGGCAGCGGGGCGTTCGTGCTGGAAAGCTTTTGCTTCAACGGTTCGGCGATGAAGCCAGGCGCGGGCGGGGGGGCCGGGGGCGTGTCCGTGCCGGATTCCACCGGGTCGCCGACGATGATCTTCAACTCATCGCGGCCGATGAGGTAGAGCCGTTCGACCTCGCCTGCCTCCATCGCTGCGCGGATGCGCGGAAGTTTGGCGAGGCGTGCGCACTCCTCCTTAATCTGGCCGATGCGCATCTCCTGCTCCTTGGGCACGTAGGTGACCAGTGCTTCGAGCTTGTCGCGGAAAAGTTTTTCGTAGGCGGCCTGCACGCGTTTCTGCGTGAGGAAGAGCGTGACGCCGGAGACCCCGCCCACGACGAGCATCATCGCGACGAGGAGCTTGAGACGGAAGCTGAGGCGCGGCATGGGAGAGCTGGTGAACCACTAACCGGCACTGACCAGCACTAATGCAATCCGGGGAAAGAATCCTGCGCGCGACCTGCCGCGACCTGCTGGCAGCTCATGCCGCCGGACAAGGTTTCCGACTGATCCGCGATGCTCTTGCTTGCTCTTCATTAGTGCTGGTCAGGGGTTTCAGTTACGGCGAACCGGGGAAGTTGACGCGCGTGGGCGCGCCTGCTTTCAAGTCCACCGGCAGTTCATGCACGAGCTTCTCGTCAATCCACGCCTTCAGCTTGAACTGGCCGGCGGGCAGGCCGGTGAGGCGATAGACGCCATTCGTGTCCGTCTTGACGAAGTAAGGCGTGTCGAGCACGAGCACGGACCCGCGCATGTGCTCGTGGATTTCACAGTAGAGTTTTACCACGCCCGGCTGGTCGAAGGTGACGGCGGCGGGCTTCTCGTCTTTGAGGAAGCGGCCGAGGTCGAAGCGCTTAGCCTTCGAATAGGAGAAGACGTTGTGGTAAAAGTCGTCGCCGTTCGGGAACTCGACGCGCGTGCCCCGGCGCACCACGAGAAGACCGAGGCCGAACTGCATCCCCTTCTGCACGACCTGCACAACATTGGTTGCAGGCTTGTCCTCGGGGAGGAGCGGCACGCCTTCGAGATAGACTATAGCGGTCGGCGGCTCCGGGGCGGCGAGAGCCCCTGTCTGGCCGGTGTAGCGCGAAGTGGGTTTTGCCTGTGCCGTCGGCTTCGGCAAAGTGACCGTGCCCTCGACAGACGCGGTGCCCTGCGCGACGGCAGTGAGTGTCGCGAGCAGGAGCGTGGCGGCGGTGGCGGCAATTGCGGTCATGTGCATGGCGGACGCTGGCTCGTTCTCGGTGGAGAGACGAGTGGCTGTGTGACGTGCGGACGCTACCAACCCGGCGGTTGATTTCAGTAACAAACTTCGGGGAGACAATCCATCGCCTGCACGCCGACGCTGAACCGGCGGGCTGCCCGGACGGCGACTGCAAGTCGACGGCACGGGTCAGGGCTGCGGCCTTTGAGGAAGTAGTTTCAACTCCACTCCCACGTCCAGCCGCACCGAAGTGCCGCTGGCGTCCAGCGTCGGCGTGAGGGTGATGACCGGGCCGGTCGTGGGACCGCCTTCGCGTTCGTTCAGGACGGCAACCTGCGCCTGCTGACCGCTTGAGGTGATCACGCGCGGCATGCTGAGAATATCCACGCCTTCCGACTGCTCCATTGCCTTGAGCAACGTGGCGATCTGCGCGGCATCGAAGCGCGGCGGCTGGCCAGGCGGCAGTTCCGCCCGCAAGCGTTGCAGGCCCAGCCGATCCAGCAACGCGTCCGGCACGCTCATAAGGCGCATCTGCACCATTACAGAACCCGGTGCGTCGGGCGTGGTCTCCGGCGTGACGAAGCCCAAGATGCTCCTGCCAGTGCCGGGTTCCGCCCAGCCGCCCAGCGCCAGCGAATGGCCGAGCGGCAGAACAGCCGACACAGAGTTGGAGAAAATCACCACGTCCGTCGGTGGCGGGCCAACGGCGGGGGGCGCAACCGCTGCGGGCACCGCGCGACGCGCGGCGGGCGCATTGGTTGCGGTGCGCTGATCGTTGCGCAGGCGAGTGACCTCGCTGCGGAGTCGGGCGAGTTCGAGGACTTCGGAGTCGGTGAGGGCGGGCTTGGGAGCATAACGGGCCTTGGCAGGGGACTCCGCTTCCTCGATGCGCACCATCAGTTCCTCGCCATTCCGACGCTCACGCGCCAACTGCACTTCCATCAGCTTCCACTTGCCCAAGAATCCGACGAACGCAAGCAACAGCAGAACGTTCGCACCCAGCGAGAGCCAGAGGAGAAGTCGTTCGCGGCGCAGGGTGGACACCGTGAGAGGACTGTAGCAGGCGGTTCGGCGGAGAGAAGGTCCGATTTGGCGGCTGTGTCGGTGCGGTGGCACGACTAGAGTGCGCGCGTGACCGACACGGCCAGCAACATCTCCATCGTCATCCCGACGCTGAACGAGGCGGCGGAACTGCCGGAGACGTTGCGGCGGCTGCGGCGGGTGCCGGAGGTGAAGGAGATCATCATCGCGGACGGCGGGAGCGGGGATGACACGGTGAAGCTGGCTGAAGCGGCGGGCTGCGTCGTCGTGAGCAGCGCGACGGGGCGCGGGCGGCAATTGCGCGCGGGGGCGGAGCGGGCGACAGGGGAAGTCATCTTGTTCCTGCACGCGGATACTTGGGTTCCGCCGGACGCGGGCGAAGCTCTGCTGGCGTGTCTGGCACAGCCCGGCGTGGCGGCGGGTGGGTTTTACAAAATCTTCCGCGACCCGCCGAACTGGCTGGTGCGCGGGTCGAAGTTCAAGTGCTGGTGGCGACTGCTCGTCGCGCGGCGGGTGATGGCGGACCAGGGGATTTTCCTGCGGCGCGAGACGCTCGCGCGCATCGGCGGTGTGCCGGACGTGCCGTTGATGGAGGAGTTCGAGCTGTGCCAACGGCTGCGTCCGCTGGGCCGCATCGCGCTGGCAGATGCGACGGTCATCACCTCGGCGCGGAAGTTCCGCAAGCTGGGCGTGCTGCGGACTTACGCGCTGATGTGGCGGGTGACGGTGGGTTACTACCGGGGCGTGCCGCTGGAGGAATTGCGGCGGCTCTACGAGCGGTGAGCGGATGTTTAACGCAAGGACGCCAAGGCGCAGAGACGCAAAGAAGACAAAGTGGGCAGGAAATATCTGCTGGGAAAATTGTCTCCCTCCCTTTCTCCGCGTCTTTGCGCCTTGGCGTTAAAAGGTTTCCCCGCCCGTGCTTGCCTCATCCGCCAGTCGGCCCAATCCTCCCGCCATGTTCCGGCTCGGGCCACTTGAGCTTCAGTCCAATTTATTCCTCTCGCCGCTGGCGGGCTACACGAACCTGCCGTTCCGGCTCGTGATCCGCGAGGTCGGGGGCGTGGACTTGTGCACGACGGACCTGGTCAACGCGCGCTCGCTGCTGGAGCGGAACAAGAAAGCGCTCAAGCTCATCGAGACCAACGAGCGTGACCGCCCCCTCGCGGTGCAGCTCTTCGGCTCGGTGCCCGAGGAGATGCGTGACGCGGCGGTGGACCTTGAGCAGCGCGGCGTCGCGAGCGTGGACATCAACATGGGCTGCCCCGTGCGCAAGGTCTGCCGCGTGGGCGGCGGCTCGGCGATGATGACGGAGCACGAGAAGACTGCGGCGCTCGTGAAGGGCATGGTGGACGCGGTCAAAATCCCCGTGACGGCCAAGATGCGGCTGGGCTGGGACGACGAGAACATCACCGCCCCGGACTTAGCGCGGGCCTTGGAGGACGCGGGGGTTGCGGCGATTTTCGTGCATGGGCGGACGCGGGAGCAAGGGTTCAGCGGGACGGTGAACTTGGCGGGCATTCGCAAAGTCGTGGAGGCGGTGAAGCGCATTCCCGTCATCGGCAACGGCGA
>SIBB01000093.1 GCA_009695395.1 Pedosphaera sp.
ATGTGGATCACCGTCAGTGCGCAGGAGTCCCAGACCTTCGTGCCACGGCTGCAATTCCAAGTGATGTAGAGCGTTTCGCCCTTTGCATCCAGGGCGACGCTGTAGGTGCCGCGCGGCATCACGCCATACTTCTGCTCATAGAACGGGTGCAGGAACGCGATGACTTTCCGCGTCTTCGTCTTCGTGTCGAACTGCACCACCGCCGAGCCGTCCTGCTCGCTGCCGCCGTGCGCACCCGGGACGTAGTAGAGGAAACGCCCGGTCGCGTCGGCGTCGAGGGTCGTGATGTATTGGTTCGTGCCGACGGCGGCGGGGCCGAGGGGCTCGATGCGCTCGGTCTTGGTGTGGAACGCGTAGAGCTGCGACTCCGTCCCCTTTAGCGGATGCGGCACGGTGTAGATGATGCCCTGCGGCGTCTCGTCGCTCGCGGCGCGCAGGCCGATGGTTCCGGGGACAGGCGTAGGTTTGCCCGGATGCGCGGGGTCGAAACGCACGAGGTCGGTGCCGTGGAGGGTATCTACATTGAACCAGATGCGCCCGGTAGTTTGCGAAAACATCATCGCGCGGGCCGGGCCGCCGAAGCCGGACCAGATCATCTTCCGGGCCGCGAGGTCGTAGGCGAAGAAGGTGACGCTCTTCTCGCCCGCGCGGGTCTCGGGCTCCGTGCCGCCGTAGAAGATGAGCCGCTGCGGGTCGGTCAGTCCGGTGGGGATGCAATGACCGGGCACGGGGCCTTCCGCGATGATCTCCGCCTTTGCCGTGACTGGGTGGACGCGGATGAGCCAGTCGCCCTTGTAGTCCTTGTCGCCGTCGGTCGCGCGCGTGCCGCCGCGATGCGTGCCGCAGTAAATCCAGCCGTCGCGCGCGAGGGCGAGCTGAGTGTGAATCTTGCCCGGCGTGTAGCGCCCGGCGGGCAGGCCGAGCAGCTTCTTCACGTCGAGAAGCTGGCGGAACTGCTTCGTCGCCGGGTCGAACTCGTAGATGAACGCGGAGCCGCTGGGCGCGAGATGGTCGCCGATGGAGGCGTAGTATTTGCCGTTGGCGAAAAGGCTGTCGCCCCAATTGGACCACGGATTACCGCGATGGTCTTGGCCGGGGAAGTAGGCGAAGTCCACGGTCGGCGGCGTCTTCGCGATGGTGACGCCGGGCAACAGTGGGGCGTGTGGCTTCAGGAAATCCGGTGAAGTGTCGGTGACGAATTCCTTCCCGCCGGGAATCGTGGGCGGGTAGGAAACTTCCGGCTCGGGCTTGGGTTTTGGCTTGGCGGGCTTGGGCGTGGTGGCCTTCGGAGTCTGGGCTGGGGCGGGGAATGCGACGCCGAGAAGCAGGGCTAGCAGGAGGGCGGATTTCATGTGGGGACTTCGACTAGGGTAAGTGGACGGGGCTTCAAGGGTTATCCGTTCACAGCCCGCGCCAGATCATCTCCAGCGCGATGAGGGAGTAGCTGGTCGCCAGCGCGGTTTCCTTTTCCCACCAACGGGCGTTGTCGTTGCTCCATGAGCCGTCTTTCTGCTGGAGGTTCATCAAGCGCAGCGCCACGTCTCGCCGCCAGTTCACGCGCTTGCCGTCCTTAATTTCCAACTCGTGGACCTGTGCGGCGGTCAGGCCCTTCGTCAGCAGGTGCAGGTAGTAATAGAGGCCCTGTGGCCCCATGCCGGGGTTTTCCTCCAGCGTGTAGTTGGCGCGCAGCCAGTCCAGCACAGCGGTCACACGGGCGTCGTCGGGCTTCAGGTCGGAGTAGATGTAACTGAGCAAACCCGCGTAGCTCGCGCTGCCGTAGGAACGGAGGGCGACGCGGCCCGTCGCGGAGTTCGTCGTGCCGCCCGCCATGCTGTGGCCGGGGTAGTAGATGAAGCCGCCCTTGTTCGTCGCGTCGCCGGAGGCCCACGACTCGGGGTTGGAGCCGGGCAGATTCTGGCAGTGCTGGAGGAAACGGATCGCAGCCTGCCAGTCGAGGTCCTTGGTATCCGCGAGCTTTGTGTCGGCCACGAGGCGCTTGCTGTGGTAGAGCGCTTCGAGGGCGATGAGCGTGTTGTTCAGGTCGGAGTGCGAATACTTGTTGCCGTAGCCCACGCCGCCATCAAATGGCGTGTCGAGCCGGCCCTTCTCGCCGAAGTCCACTTGCGTGCCGACGACGAAGGCGCGGGCCTTGCGCGCGACAGCATCGTATTCGGGGCGTCCGGCGGACACGAGCGCCAGGAGGGAGAGGGAGGTGTTGTAGTTCGCCATGTTGGTGGCGTAGATGCCGCCGTCGGGCTTGGCGCTGGCGAGGAGGAAGGCGTAGCCGCGCTGGATTTGCGGCGTGGGATTTTTCAGGAACTTGCCGGACGGCTCGCCGCTGAGCGCGACGAGCGGGAGCGCGGTGACGGCGGGGTGGTCGGGCGTGGTCCACCAGCCGTTGGAGTTTTGGTTCGCGAGCAGCCAAGTGATACCCCGATCGATAGCGCGCTGGACTTCATGGCGGAGTGACTCGTCGTGGGCAAACGGCACGGGGATGCCTGGGCGCTTTGGAGCCTCGGCAGCGAAGGCGCTCTGTCCGAGACAGGCGACGAGGGCGAGGGCGGAGAAAGAAGGGGGGCGCATATCAGTTCAGCAGTCGGGACTGTTTAGCAGGCACGGGCGTTCAATACGAGCGGCAAAGCAGGCGCGCTCCACTCGGCATTCAACGGTGGCAGCGCCCTTCTCGGCCTGTTTCCTGATTGCGAATTTCATCTCCGCACCTATCGTTTGCCCCGCCATGACAAAAAAGACATTCGCTCTTTCCTTCACTCTCATCGCCACGCTTGCCGCGGCCACCCTGGCCCACGCGGCCGACTGGCCGCAGTATCGCGGCCCCAACCTCGACGGCTCCACCTCTGAAAAGATTGCCACCAAGTGGCCCGTCGGCGGGCCGAAGACGCTTTGGAAGACGCCCACTCCGAGCGGTTTTAGCTCCTTCACAGTCGCCGGCGGTAAGGCCTTCACGCAGGTCACGCGCGAGGTGGACGGGGCACCTCGCGAGGTCGCCGTGGCGCTGGACGCGAACACGGGCAAGGACGTCTGGGCCTTCCCGGTCGGCAGCACCGCCTACGGCAACGCGGGTGGCATGGCTGGCGCGAAGGGCAATGACGGCGGCGACGGCGCGCGTTCCACGCCCACCGTCGTGGGCGGCAAGGTCTACGTGCTCGCCTCTGACCTCGCGCTCTTCTGTCTCGATGCCAACACCGGCAAGCAAGTCTGGACCCACGACCTGATGAAGGAGTTCGCAGGTCGCAACATCTCCTGGAAGAACGCGGCCTCGCCGCTCGTGGAAGGCAACTTGGTTTACGTCGCTGGCGGCGGGCCTGAGCAGTCCATCCTCGCCTTCAACAAGGACACCGGCGCGCTGGCGTGGAAGGCTCACGACGAGAAAATCACGCACTCGACGCCGGTGGCCGCGACCATCCACGGCGTGCGCCAAGTGATTTTCTTCTGCCAGAGCGGCCTCGTCTCCGTGGACGCGAAGGACGGAAAGCTCTTGTGGAAACGCCCGTTCAAGTTCGCCGTCTCCACCGCGATGACGCCCATCGTGGGCGGTGACCTCGTCTTCTGCTCCGCCGGCTACGGCGTGGGCGGCGGCGCGGCGCGCATCACGAAGGACGCGTCCGGCTTCAAGGCAGAGGAGACTTGGTTCGTGGCGGGCAACGGCAAGCCGGAGTCGGTGGCGAACCATTGGAGCACGCCGCTCTACAAGGACGGCCATCTCTACGGGATGTTCCAGTTCAAGGAATACGGCTCCGGCCCGCTCAAGTGCGTGGAGCTCGCGACCGGGAAGGTGAAGTGGAGCCAGCCCGGCTTCGGTCCCGGCAACGCCATCCTGCTTGGCGGCCAAATCCTCGCCCTCTCCGACACGGGTGAACTTGTCATCGCGGAAGCCTCGCCCGCTGGCTACAAGGAAGTCAGCCGCGCCAAGGTCATCGGCGGCAAGTGCTGGTCCACGCCCGTCGTGAGCAACGGCCGCATCTACGTGCGCAGCACGACGGAAGCCGCCTGCCTCGACGTGTCGGCCAAGTCGGCGCAGCGCTGAACCAAGCCCCTTTCGCAGGCGGGTTGGCCCAAGGGTGGTCAACCCGCCTTTTCTTTACACTTCATCAACTTGGGTTCCGACTGACATGTGGGTGAGCAGCCCGGCTTGGATGTCGCGGTGTGCCCTGACACGGTATGAACGCCATCAGCCCATCAGGCCCGCGATCGGCGGGCTGTCGTAGAAGAGGTGAGGACGGCCCTGTTCGTCCAGCCAGTGCGCGTCCTGTGGGATGCCCAGCGCGTCGTAAATCGTTGCCGCGAAGTTCTCTGGCGACTGCGCCTCGCTCGCGGGGTAGCCACCGATCTTGTCCGAGGAGCCGACCACGTGTCCGCCGCGCACGCCGCCGCCCGCGAAGAACACGGTCTGCACCGCGCCCCAGTGGTCACGGCCCGGGAGCTTTTTGGAGCCGGGGAGCGTGGAGAGCTTGGGGGTGCGGCCGAACTCGCCAGCCATCACGACCAACGTGTTGTCGAGCAGTCCGCGTTCGTGCAAGTCGTCGAGCAACGCCGAGACCGCGCGGTCCATTGGCGGCAGGAGGTAGTTCTTCAGGTTCGGGAACGCCGACTCGTGCGTATCCCAGGTTTCGTTGTTGCCGAGGTTGACTTGCACAAGGCGCACGCCGTTCTGCACGAGCCGCGACGCCAGCAGCAGGGACCAGCCGAAGGAGTTGCGCCCGTAGCGCTCCTGTTCCTTCGGGTCCGCGTTAGTGACATCGAAGGCCCCGGCAATCTTCCCGTCGGTGAGCAGGGAAGTGGCCATCTGCCAGTAGCGGTCGTGGTCCGTGGCCTCCGCGGCGTGGGCGAGCTGCGTCCGCTGACCGTTCAATTCCTTGGCCAAGGCGAGCCGGTCTCCGAGCCGTCCGTCCGCGAGCCAGTGGGGCAGGGAAAGGTTTGGCGCGCGGAAGTAGAGCGACCCTTGCTCCTTCGCACCCTCGGCGTGGTGGAAGAGATACTCCGGATAAGCGCCGTAGTTGACTGCGTTGTAAGGCGCGCAGTCGAGAAACCATGGCTCGCGGCGTTTGCCTGCGATGCCTGCGAATTGCCCCGGAATCACACGGCCTGTGCGATGCACAATCTTCTCGGGCAGGATGAGCGCGGGCGGCAGGTTGTTCTTCGGCGCGAATCGTGTCGCGGCCAGCGAGGTGATGGACGGCCAGTCCGAGTCCTTGGGGCGGTTGGGGTCGAAGCCCAGCGGGATGTCCGAGCGGCCCGTGAGCATGATGTGGTGGCTCGCGGAGTGGTCGTTGGACTTGTGCGTGAGCGACCGGCAGAGCGCCCAACGCTCGCTGCGCTTGGCGAGTTCTGGCAGGTGCTCGCAGATGTGCAGGCCGGGCGTGCGCGTGCGGATGGGCTTGAACTCGCCGCGAATGCCCGACGGCGCGTCCGGCTTCATGTCGAAACTCTCGTGCTGCGCCAGTCCGCCGGAGAGGAAGATATAGATGACGGACTTCGCACGCTCGCGCCCTCGGCCCGCGACGCCCTCGGCCCGCAGCCAGTCCAAGTGATTCATCCCGAGGCCGAGCAGTCCGATCGTGCCCGCCTGCACAGCCGTGCGGCGGGAACAGTCTGCGGGATGTTTTAGTGGTTGCGCCATGCGGCTTAGGGTTTGGCTGAAAATATGGACGTGCTGCCGTCGAATGGAAATCAGAATTTCTGTGGCTTCAGCCGCCCATCACGCGCGTGCGCTCCGCTCCGGCCAACTCGCGCCATGTGCCCGCTGCCAAGTCGTCCAGCCGAAATCCCCCGATCCGCACGCGCATCAACCGCAGCGTCGGATGCCCAATGGCTGCGGTCATGCGGCGGACCTGGCGGTTCTTGCCTTCGATCAGCTCCAGCGATACCCAGCAGTCCGCCACGTTCTTGCGGACGCGGATGGGCGGGTCGCGCGGCGGCATCTGCGGCTGCGGGTCGAGCAGGCGTGCGCGGCAGGGCAGGGTGCGGTGGCCTTGGATGACGAGGCCTTGCTCCAGTTTGCGCAGCGCATCGGCTGACGGGACGCGCTCGACCTGCACCCAATACTCGCGCTCGTGCGCGTGGCTCGGATGCAGGAGGCGCTGATTCAACTCCACCTCGTCACTGAGCAGCAGCAATCCCTCCGAGTCCGCGTCCAGCCGGCCAATCGGATACACGCGCGCCGGGAAGCCGAAGTCCGCAAGCGTGCGAAACTGCGAGCCAGGCTCTGGCGTGAACTGCGACAGGACGCCGTAGGGCTTGTGGAATGCGAGGAGCATCTGCTGTCAATTGAGCTTCCGCACCGTGAAGCGCAACGCCGACTTCTCTCGCAGGGCGGAGACATCCACCGTGCCCTGAGCGTCCAACTTCAATTCGCGTTCGCCCGCCCTCGCCGAGAAAACCTGCCAGCCGTCCGGCACGCGGACGCGGAGCAACGCGTGCTTCGGAGCGCGAGCCGGCGGGGTGAACTCGGCCAGCACTTCGCCAGCGTTCAATCGCGAGCGAAGGGAGAACGAAGTTTCGCCGAACGCAGTCGGTGCCCGCTCGACTTTGATTTCCTTCCCGTCCTCCAGCCAGCGCTTCGACGTGGCGAAGGCGAGGCGCAGCGTGTCGGGCTGGCCGTCGTCGTCCGCATCCCAGTCCTGCACGAGCAGATGCCGCAGCATCGTGAGGAAGTGGCTGTTCCCGGCGGTGTTTGGGGGGCAATAGAAGAGCCGGCCATGCGCGTCCAGCGGCGTGAGCGAGCCGCCTTCGCCCGCGATGAACGTGTCGCGCGTGAAGCCCTGCGCCAGCATTCCATAGAAGCTCACCAGCGCGCGGTCCGGCTCGTCGCGCCGCAGGAGCGTGAGCACGTAGCGCGTGCCGTAAAGCGGGTTTGCGCTGTGTGGGCCCGTCCAGAAAGTCACGCTCGGGCGTGAACGGGTCATTCCCATCACGAGGCCGCCGTGCTGCTGGAGGTAGTCGAGCAGGGCGCTCTCGCGCTGCTCGCCGAGGATGCCGGTGCCGAGCACGTAGTTGGCCATGAGATTCCAATAACTGCCCATCTTCGTCCCGGTAATTGTCTCGTAAGGCTCCTCCTCGCCGGACAACGCGATGGGCACGAAGCCCGGCATCGCGGGCCGCGTGCTCTTCGCCACGGCGGCGAGGATGCGCTGCTTGAACTCGGCTGCAACAGTCGCGAGCCGCTGCGCTTCCTCGTGCTCGCCCATCGCTTCGAGGGTTGCGGCAAAGTCGCGGAGAGCGCGCCATGCCTTCGCGTTTGAGTTCAGAGAATAGACCGGTGTGGGGATGTCGCCGCAGTATTGCTCACGGGGAAAAAGACCTTCGGCGTTGGTGCGGCTGTTGATGATGAGTCGAACTTCCTTCTCCCAGCGCGGGCGCATTTCGCGAATGAAGGCGTCGTCGCGCGTGTAGTCGCGAAGGTGCGCCATGAGCTGGAGCTTGTGGCCGGCTTGGTGGAACTCCAGCCCCTTGCGCGTGAAGTCGAGCTGAGAGATGGCGAGCGGGCGCACCTCGCGTCCCCACCAGAGCAGCGCGTGCAGCGCGTCACAGCCCTCGGCTTGGTAGAGCCGGTCGTATTGGTTGCCGGAGCTGTAGTGCATCCGGTTGCTGCGGATGAGTGCGTGTGTTCCGACAAGCAACGAACGCCACGCGTCCATCACGACCGGCTCCGGGACGGACACCTGCATTCCACGCCCGGCCAGCTCGCTCCAAGTCTTCACGCACAACTCGCGCTGGCGGACGAAGCCGTTGCTCGCAAGCGGGGATGGGGTTGTCACCTCCATCGGCGTCGTGGCGATGGCGAGCGTGACAGAGTCCTTGTCCGTGAGATTGGCGACGAGCCGCTGCCGCTGCCACTTCCAAGCCGAGTCAAACCACACGAGCACGCGGCCCTGTTCGTCGCGCAGCGTGTTCTGTTGCACGACGGGCGGGTTTTTGGAATCCACTTGAACTGCGACCGATCCTTTCGCGCCCTCCGCGAGGCGGAACTTCAGCAGCACGACGCCGTGTTCCGCCAGAGTCGGCTCGACACTCGCGAACGACTCCTGGGTGAACACACTGCCGGCGTGTGAGTAGTCGAGCTGCACGATGGGCAGCCAGCCCTCGGCGTAGCGTGGGCCGGTGACGCGCTCGATGAACTCACCGAAGCGCAGCTCGTCCGGGCCGACGCGGAAGATGACCGGCGTGCCCACATCGTTCCAACTGCGCGTGCCGCCGCGCAGGTTCACGCCGCTGCCGTTGGAGATGAGCCGCGCCTTTGCCAGCGCGCCCGGCGCGCTCAGAACGATGGGGTAGTGATGGAAATCCGCGTTGACGTAGCGCAGCGGCGGGAGCAATGGGGCGAAGAATTCGTAGCTCGGGCCGTTGGGCTGGCGCAGCCCGGCCTCGCCCCAAACGTCGAGCTTTGCGGCCAAGGCTTCCTCACGGGAGGCGAGGGGAGTTTGGGCAAGGCTGGCGGCCAGGTGGGCGAGAAAACAGGCAAGCAGCCAGCCAGCGCGCCAACGGGCAAGGCAGGAGAAAGATGAGGGCTTCACTGTGTTTCAATGTGCGACTCGGCTCGGGCTTCGGGAAGGAAAAATCCCACTCAAGTCGCCGCCTGAACATTCCGATAATCATCTTGGCACGGACAGCGAATGTCCCAGATGCGGGCGTAGCCTCCTTCAAAGAAAGACAAACTATGAAGCACCAAATGGAACTCACCCTCGCCAACGCAGCCCCCGCCTTACGTCGCGCGCACCGCCGCCAGCGCCGCCTGCCCAGCGCGCACTGGTGGTTTGACCAGATGCGCAAGGCGGTGGACGACGCGATGGACTGGCAGGCCGCCCCACCCGCACGACCCGAGCAGACGAGTCTGCTGCTGACTGGAGGCCGGATGAGGGCGGCGTGATGTTTTAGAGCCGGCCCGTGCGACTCTTACTTTGCGGTGACTACCGGACGCGGGGCGACGAGGGCGCGGAGTTGGGGCACGTCGAACTGCTCCAGCAGCCCGAAGCAGAAGAGCTCCGGCTGTTGGTTCACGCCGACGTTTTTCGCGATGATTTCCTTGAGGCTGCCCAGCGGGTTCCGCAGTTCAAGGCCCGCAATCGCCTTCTCCTCAAGCGCAGCTGCGACGGTGGAAAACACGCTCGCGCGCGGTCCAACGCTGATCAGTTTCACTGGTCCCAACTTGCGCTCGGTGGATAGCCAGCGTGCAGTCGCGGTCAGCTGGCTCGCCTGCAAGCCGAGCGGACGGTCGCCCACCGCTGCCACAAGGAGTGCAAAGAGGAAGTCCTTCTGATCAATGCGCGACTCACCGAAGTAGAACGGGTCCACGGCCACGACGCGGTGGCCGTCGGCGAGGAGTTGCGCTGCCTCGGCGCTGAGTCCCTTGCGCCCAACGTCGCCGACGAGAATCACAGTGGACCGCGGTGCGCCCTGAGTTAGCTCCACGGCGGGCACGGTCCACGCGTCTCCCATCTTCAAGCGCCAGTGGGTCGCGGTGACATCGTTCGTGGTCTCGGCTCCGGCCAGTTCGGCAGTCACGGTGTAGTGTTTGGCATGAACGACGCCGCCGAGCAGAGCGCGCTGCGCCTGCTGCAAGCGCGAGGACGGCACGACCGATAGAGCGGTGGAGATGCCCCGCGGCAGGTCCTTCGCGAGCCGCGTGGCGAGCTGGTTGAAGTCGAGATTGTCCGCCGGGAGCGGCACGTTGAGTTCCTCGGACTTCTTCACTTCTGCTTCGACGGCCAATTCCTTCGTGTCAAATTTCGTGTCTCCGGGGAAGAACGTGTCGCCGAGCATGCGGTAGAAGACTTCGCGGTTTTCCTGATCGAAGTTGTGTGTGCCGGGGACGTGGTTGCTGTGCCAGCGGAGTTTGGCGTCGGCCTTGAAGAGCTTGAAGACCGGCTGCGCGGCTTCTAGCAGCGGCTGGAGCGCGTGGCCGGTGGCGAAGCAGCATTGGTCCTTCGCGTTGTAGGTGAGC
>SIBB01000094.1 GCA_009695395.1 Pedosphaera sp.
GTCTCCCCCTCCGCCCTATAGCCGTCGAGGTGAGGAGGCGGGCTGAGCACTCCGTGTTGCGTGTTCCGTGATTTAAGCTCAAGACTTCCGCCCATGCTCATGGACCACGGACCACGGACCACGCCCGGCTTCGCCTGCCTCGCACTCCTCGGCCTGCTCTGTTCCGCCATCGGCCAAGACTTCGAGCTCGTCCTTGCGGGAGGTCGTATCATTGACCCCGAATCCAAACTCGACGCCGTGCGGCACATCGGCATCCGCGAGGGCGTGATCCGTGCGGTGTCGGAAACGCCGTTGCGCGGGCGCACCACGGTTGACGCGAGCGGCTTGGTCATCGCACCCGGCTTCATTGACCTCCACCAGCACGGGCAACAACCGGAGGACTACCAGTTCAAGGCGCAGGACGGAGTAACGGCGGTGTTCGAGTTGGAGGTCGGCACGGCGGATGTGGACGCGTGGTATGCCGCGCGCGCGGGCAAGGCGCTCATCCACCACGGCGTGAGTGTTGGCCACATCCCGTGCCGCATGGCAGTGATGGGCGACCGGCCCACGTTCCTGCCGGGTGCGAACTCCGTGACCGCGACGAACCCGGCGAGCGATGCGCAACTCGCCGACTTGCGCCGCCTCGTCGAGCGCGGCTTGGAACGCGGCGCGGTGGCTGTGGGTTTCGGCATCCAATACACGCCCGGCGCGACGCAGTGGGAGATTTTGGAGATGTTCCGTGCCGCCGCAAAGTTTCGTGCGCCGTGCTCTGTCCACATCCGCGCGAAAGGTGACGCGGGGCCGCAGAATGTTTTCTCCTCCATTGAGGAACTCATCGCCGCCACCGCCCTCACCGGCGCGCCGGCGCACATCTGTCACGTGCAGAGCACCGCGAACCGTCACACCTCGCGCGCGCTCGAACTCATCACCGCCGCCCGCGCGCGCGGCCTCGACGTGAGCGTCGAGTGCTATCCTTACACCGCCGGCATGACGGACATCCGCTCCGCGATTTTCGACCCCGGCTGGCAGCAGCGTGCGGGCATTGATTTCGCCGACCTGCAATGGCCCGCGACGGGCGAGCGACTCAACGCCGCGAGCTTCCTCAAGTTTCGCCAGACCGGCGGCATGGTCATCGTCCACTCGAACCCCGAGTCCGTCGTGCGCGAGGCCGTGGCGCATCCGCTGACGATGATTGCCAGCGACGGCCTGCGCGGCCATCCGCGCCAGGCTGGCACAAGCGCACGCATCTTGGGCCGCTACGTCCGCGAGACAAAGGCGCTCACGCTGATGCAGGCGGTGGAAAAACTTTCCCTCCTGCCCGCGCGCCGCTTGGAGGAACGTGTGCCGGCGATGCAGAACAAAGGCCGCGTGCGTGTGGGTGCGGACGCGGACATTGTCGTGTTCGATGCCGCCAAGGTGCGCGACCGCGCGACTTACGAGCAGCCGGATCTGCCATCGGAAGGCATCCGGGACGTGCTGGTGGGCGGTGTATTCGTGGTGCGGGACGGCGCGTTACAGCGTGGTGTCACTCCGGGAAAACCCGTGAGGGCGCAGACGAAGTAGGCGAGTTGAAACGGCCGGCCGCGGAGGCTGGCTAGTTTCCAAGTGGGACGGACGGTCTGGCTGGCGCTGCCGGACCGACGCCTCGCCCGTGATACGCGACGAGGAAGTAGGCGAGCACCGCTGCGACGGTTACGGCAAGTCCGCTCCAGAACACCGGCCAGTTTTCCCCGCCGGGCCGGGCGTTGAAGGCGAACCACCAGCCGGTGCCGAGATAGCCGATGAGATTGCCCACGCCGCCGGTCATCACCGACAGCAGCGCCTGAGCCCGGGCCCGCCATGAGGGGTCGATCCGTTCATCCAGATAAATCTGCGCGGTGATGAAGACCAGCGTGAAGGAGCAGCCGTGCAGGGCGACGCCCAGGAGAATCCATTCCCGGCCGTTCAGTGCGCAGAGAGCGTAGCGCACGACGCCGAAGGCGAGGCCGCTGGCGAGAATCCATTTGAGCCGCCAGGTCGTCAGCAGTCGCGCGAGGCAGAGCATGGCGAGAACTTCGGTGACCTGGCCCAGCGTCATCCATGCCGTCGTGTGCGTGAGGCCGAGCTCCTTCAAGTGCGGCGGTGTGTAGGGATAGAACGCGGCGAGCGGGATGTTGAAGAGCGCGGCGGTGATGAAGACGACGCGGTGATCGCGGTTCTTGAGCAGCGCGAGCGCGTCGAGGCCGAGCCGCTGGCCGAGGGTGACGATGCCAGCGGGGTTGGGCGGAGGCACGCTGGGCAGCAGGAAGGTGAACGCGGCCACCACGAGCCAGGTGAGCGCGCCATTGTAGCCGGCGAGCGGCGAGGCGTCGGCGTTCAGCGCGCTGACCAGCCAGCAGCCACTCATCCAGCCCAGAGTGGCCACTGCGCGAATGGGGCCGAACTCGCGCTTCGCGTCGCGCAGCCGTGCGAAGACGATGGTGGATCCAATGCTCCACGTGGGAGAAGAGCAGAGCGCGTGGAGTTGAATGAGCGCGAGAACGAGCCATGGGCTCCAGCCGAGTTGAATCGCGAGGGACGCCAGCGCCATCGTGGCGGCGGTGGCGAGGGAGAGTCCGCGCAGGACTTTGACCGGCGCGGCGTGGCGGTCTGCCATCGCGCCGAAGAACAACGGCGAGACGAATGCCGCGATGGCGGTGGTCGCGAAGGCAAAGGGCTTGATGGCGTGCAGGCCATGCGCATCCAGCACGTTCGTGAGCGGCACGAACCACATCGCCATCGCCGCGCCTTGGATGAAGAAGAGGGCGGTTAGCTCGGTGTATTCGACCCATGGTCGGGTCTGGCGCTGCTCTGGCACGGGCGAAGTGTATTGGCTACGGCGGATTTGTCGTGGTGGTTTGCGGAGCGCGAAGCGTGGTTACGGCCTCGGGGCGGTGGTGGATTTGAATCCCGTCGGGATTTGCGGACGGAGCGGAATTTAGAGCGTCTTGAAGTAGTCTTCGCGAATCACAACTTCTTCGATGACTTTCTGCTGAACATCGACGCCAATTCGAAGCTGTTTGAGCTTTTCGACTAACTCTTCACCGTCCACTAAATCAATTGGCCGTGCGCCATCGCGTTGGGCTTCCGTCCGCGCTTCACGAGTAAAGGTGCCGGTCGTAATCAGCAATCCTTTGTCTGCTCGTCCATCCATTGCACCGCGAAAATCCCGAACCACAGAAGCACCAACGCTTCCTTTGTAACGCTTCGATTGAAACTTCACGTGGAAAGACAGCAGTCCTCCAATCCGCACCACGCCTTTGCCGTCGATTCCGCCATCGCCAGAACGGCCGGTCACCTCAACGTGAATGAAACCAGATTCGCGAAGCAGGCGTTGGCATAAGCGCTCAAATGCCGCCGGTGAAATCCCACGAACTATCTCAAGTAAGCTGTCTTCCCATGTTGGCTCGGCTTCGTCAGCGTCAGAAGATTCTTGCTCGCCCGATTGAGCATTCTTCATCGCAGTGACTACGCGTTTAACATCTTCTTTATCGACGGACTTACACTTGCTTCCTTCTGGGGTCAGCGACCAAACACCGCGGGTTGAGTTTTCAAGAAGCCCAAACCTTTTGAGATAATTCCGAGCCCAAGCAAGGCGATAGCTAAGTTTGGTTCTGGTTCCGCGATGGATTTCGGCGATCTCCTTTTCGCTCAATCGCAAGTTCGCGGCGACTGTGTCCTCTTGTTCTGTCACCGACGCCGACCCGCCGAGCTGCTGCACCGCTTGCAGCAACGGTTCAAACAGCTCGTCATATTTCGGCACTGCCATAAAATTTAATTCCTCGCCCCCGCCAGTTCCTCCTCAAAATCCACGATCTCTTTGATCTGGACCAGAAACCAGCGGTCAATCTTCGTCAGGTTGAAAATCTCCTCGATGGTGAAGCCGGCACGCAGGGCGTGGCGGATGAAGAAGATGCGCTCGGCGTTGGGCACGCTCAACTTGCGGCTGATGACGTCGCGCGGGAGGATGTCGCGGTCGCCATAGACTTCCGTGCCGATGCGCCAGGGCTTGCCGTCGCCGCCCAAGCCGCTGCGGCCAATCTCCAGCGAGCGCAGACATTTCTGGAGGCTTTCCTTGAACGTGCGGCCGATGGCCATGGCTTCGCCCACGCTTTTCATCTGCGTGGTGAGCGTGGGGTCGGCCTGCGGAAATTTCTCGAAAGCGAAGCGCGGAATCTTGGTGACGACGTAATCAATGCTCGGCTCGAAGCTCGCGGGCGTTACGCGCGTGATGTCGTTCTTGAGTTCGTCGAGCAGGTAGCCGACGGCCAGCTTCGCGGCGATCTTGGCAATCGGGAAGCCCGTTGCCTTTGAAGCCAGAGCGGAGCTCCGGCTGACGCGCGGGTTCATCTCGATGATGACCATGCGGCCATTCTCCGGGCTGACGCCGAACTGGATGTTCGAGCCGCCGGTCTCGACGCCCACGGCGCGGATGACGGCGAAGCTCTGGTCGCGCATGATCTGAAATTCCTTGTCGGTCAGCGTCTGGATGGGCGCGACGGTGATGCTGTCGCCGGTGTGGACGCCCATGGGGTCGAAGTTCTCGATGGAGCAGATGATGACGCAGTTGTCGGCTTTGTCGCGCATCACTTCCATCTCGTATTCCTTCCAGCCGAGGAGGGATTCCTCGATGAGAATTTCGTGGACGGGGGAAAGCTCAATGCCGCGCTTGGCGATCTCTTCGAACTCCTCGCGGTTGTAACCGATGCCGCCGCCGGTGCCGCCGAGGGTGTAGGCCGGCCGGATGATGAGCGGGAGGCGTCCGATCCGATCCGCAATGGCACGGGCTTCGTCCAGGTTGTGGGCGACGCCGGAGATGGGCACATCGAGGCCGATGCTCAACATGAGTTCCTTGAAGACGAAACGGTCTTCACCCTTGTGGATGGCCTCGGGCTTCGCGCCGATCATTTCTACATCGTGACGTTCGAGCGCGCCGTTCTTGTGCAGCGCCATGGCGGTGTTCAGCGCGGTCTGGCCGCCGAGCGTGGGGAGCAGGACGAGCTTGCCCGTGGCACCGAGGCGCTTCATCTCCTCCTTCTCGCGGATGATGATTTTCTCGACGCACTCGGGCGTGATCGGCTCGATGTAGGTGCGGTCGGCGAACTCCGGGTCGGTCATGATGGTGGCCGGGTTGGAGTTCACGAGGATGACGCGGTAGCCCTCTTCCTTGAGGGCCTTGCACGCCTGAGTGCCGGAATAATCGAACTCGCACGCCTGCCCGATGATGATGGGGCCGGCGCCGATGATGAGGACGCTGTGGATGTCAGTGCGTTTGGGCATGGCGGAATCTAGTGCTGCCAGCGGGCACGGCTGCGGTCAGCCGCGCTCCGCAAAAGCTCGGTGAGTGAACGCAATCTCCCGGCGCTTGTCAGCGGTTTTTTGTTCACGGGCGCGACCTTGCCAAGCGGGGGCCGAAGACTATGATGCCAAGGGTGACTGCTCATGATTTTCCCCGGCGAATGTTGGTGGACTACGTGCGCGTCTATCAACGGACACCATGAACTCATTCCTTCGCGCGGTTTCACTCGCAGTTCTTGCCGCCGCCACTGCTGCCGAGTCCGCGCAAACCAACCTCAACGGCCACGCCTTCACCCTGCCTGACGGCTTCACGGTCGAACTCGTCGCCGCCGCGCCGCTCGTCGAACGTCCCATCTCCATGTCGTTCGATGAGCGGGGCCGGCTCTACGCGACAGATTCCTCCGGTTCGAACGAGAAAGGCCCGACGCAATACGAACGCAAGGACCACCGCATCGTGCGCCTCGAAGACACCGACGGCGACGGGCGCTTCGACAAGTCCGTGGTGTTCGCCGACAAGATGATGTTCCCCGAGGGCGCGATGTTTTACGAAGGCTCGCTCTACGTCGCCGCGCCGCCGCAAATCTGGAAACTCACCGACACCGACGGCGACGGCATCGCGGACAAGCGCGAGGTCTGGCACGACGGCAAGACACTTACCGGCTGCGCGAACGATCTGCACGGCCCCTACCTCGGCCCGGACGGCTGGATTTACTGGACGAAAGGCGCGTTCGCCGAACAGCGCTACACGCTCCCGACCGGCAAGCCATTCGTCACGCGCGCCTCGCACATCTTCCGCGCACGGCCCGACGGAACGGGCATCGAACCGGTGCTCACGGGTGGCATGGACAATCCCGTAGGCGTCGCGTTCCACTCGACGGGCGAGCGCTTCCTGAGCTGCACCTTCGTCCAACCCGGTGGCGGCAAGCGCGATGGTTTGCTCCACGCCATCTACGGCGGTGTCTATGGCAAGGAGCAGGCCGCGCTCGACGGCCACCCGCGCACGGGTGACCTCATGCCCGTAATGAACCACTCCGGCGCGTCCGCCCCTTGCGGGCTGGCCACGTATCGTTCGCGGGTCTTCGGCGCGGACTGGTCGGACAACCTGCTCGCGTGCTACTTCAATCTACGAAAAGTCATCCGCCACGAACTCATCCCCGACGGCGCGACGTTCAAGACGAAGGACACTGACCTGCTCGCGAGCGACCACGTGGACTTCCACCCGACCGACGTGCTTGAAGACGCCGACGGAAGCATCCTCATCGTGGACACGGGCGGCTGGTATAAAATCTGTTGCCCGACCTCGCAGCTTGCCAAGCCCGATGTGCTCGGCGGCATCTACCGGCTGCGCAAAGTGGGAATGCCCAAGACCGCCGACCCTCGCGGTCTCAAACTGAACTGGCCCACACTCAAACCCGCCGACCTCGCGAAACTTCTCGCCGATGAACGTCTCTACGTGCGCCAGCGCGCCATCGCTGAGCTTGGCAAGCGCGGCGAGCCCGCCGTGCCCGCGCTGCGCCAACTTCTCGTAGGAGACGACGCGAGGAGTCTCACTTCAAAAGCGGAACGCGGCGCGGAGAAGACTGGCAAAAAATTGGAGATTCCTCACGTCGTCACCTACGGGGCGGATGCGCGTCGCGAGGCGGTGTGGTCCCTCGCGCGCATCTCCGGCGCGCCCGCCCGCGAGGCTGTCCGCACTGCGCTCAACGACACCGACGCCTCCGTCCGCCATGCAGCGATTCACGTCGTGAGCGTGTGGCGGGACACGAATGCCGTCGGCCGAATCCAAGGTCTTCTCACGTCCCTCGAAACCACAGCGGCCATGCGACGCGCGGCGGCGGAAGCGCTCGGACGTATTGGAGGGCCGTCCGCCGTGGCCGCGCTCATCAGCGGCGCGGAGGAGCTTGCGAAACTTCCTGAAGGCGACGGCCGCCGGATGTTGGAGCACTCGTTGGCTGCTGCGCTCATCGAAATCGGCGTGGCTGCGGAGACCACCGTCGGACTCGCGTCACCGAGTGCTTCAGTGCATCGCGTCGCGTTGCTGGCGATGGACCAGATGCCGAACAGCAGCTTGAAGCCCGAGGATGTCTGGCGCTTGTGTTACTCCAAGGAACCGCTCCTCCGGCAGACCGCGTGGTGGATTGTTGGGCACCGACCGGAGCTGGGTGAAAAGCTCGCGCGCCAGTTTCACGGCGACCTGTTCTTTTACGGGAAGACCCTGCCGAACCCCGACCCAGTTGAGACCACGCTGCGGCTTGCGCAACTGGCCAAGTCCCCTGCGATTCAGAGAACGATGGCGGCGCTTGCCAGCGACCGAGATGTGCCGGCGCAAGCGAAGCTCATTGTCCTGCGCGCGATGGCGGCGTCCGGGTTGAAGGAGACGCCCGCCGCTTGGCTGCCAGCCGTCACAGAGTTGCTCTCAGAATCGAACGATGCCGTTGTTCGCCAGGCCGTCGCGACGGCGCGGACCTTCTCCGCTCCCAAGGAAGGCAATAAAGCGTTGCTCACGGCGCTTCAGAATTTGGGCGAGAGTTCCTTCGAGCAGGCAGACATCCGGCTGGATGCGCTGGTGGCGACGGGGACCACTTCGTTCGTCTCCCAGCCCCTGTTCGATTTCCTGCGCACCAACCTTGCCCCTGCGAATCCGATGATGACCCGCAGCGCGGCGAGCACCGTGCTGGCAAAGGCGAAGTTATCCAGCGCGCAACAGCTCACGCTGGTGGACACGATGAAGAGTATTTCCCCGCTGGATGCGCCGAGGTTGCTGCCGGTGTTTGAGAAGTCACCGAGCGAAGAACTGGGCTTAAAGCTCATCGCGGCGCTGAAGGACTCCACCGGGCTGCGCGGGCTGCGAGTGGATTTGCTCAAGCCGCTGCTGGCGAAGTATCCGAAGTCCGTGCAGGACGCCGGCGCGGACTTGCTCACGCTGCTGAACGCAGACGCGGGCAAGCAGCGCGCACACTTGGAAGCTCTCCTGCCGACGCTCAAAGACGGCGACGTGCGGCGCGGGCACGCGCTGTTCAAGAGCCAGAAATCCGCGTGCGCGACGTGCCACGCCATCGGCTACCTCGGCGGCAATTTGGGGCCGGACCTCACGCGCATCGGGCAGGTGCGGACGGAAATGGATTTGCTGGAGAGCATCATTTATCCCAGCGCGAGCTTCGTGCGGAGCTACGAGCCGTTCACGGTCGCGGTCAAAGGTGGTGAAGACATCACCGGCATCGTGCGCAAGGACGCGCCGGATGAAGTCGTGTTGGCGAATGGCCCCGAGACCGAAGCGCGCGTCGCCCGCGCGGACGTGGCCGAGATGCGGCCCGGCAAGGTTTCGCTCATGCCCGACGGCTTCGAGCAGGCGCTGACGCGGCAGGAGTTGGCGGACTTGCTGGCGTTCCTAAAGGCGTCGAAGTGAGGTGGAAAAAGTGTTCAGTATCCAGTGTTCAGTCATCTGCCGAGGACGTTTCCCCCACTGGTGACTGACTACTTCCCCGCGCTACACGCGCTTCCGTCGCAGGACCGCTGCGATGGCCGTTGTGAGGATCATTCCCATCAGGACCTTGCCGATGGGGTCGAGCAGGAGGTCGAACACCAGCATCTGCGAGACGGTCGCGCTCGCCTCGGGGCGTCCCAGTTCACGCTCGGTGAGACCGGCAAGCACGCCGGCCTTCCGCCACTCCCACGCGCGCTGGAGCCACCCGGGGTTGATGAAGTGGGAGTAGAAGGCGATGAACACGCCGTTCGCAAAGGCGGTGATGGCGCTTACGACCATGCCGGTCTGAAAGCCTTCCTCAAATTCGATAAACCCAGACTGCTGTCGTTCGCGCCGTTCCCGGATAGCCAGCCAGATAAACACCGTGAACACGACAGCGGCTACTTTCTTGCCGTGCTGCGCGTGCGTGAAATCTCGGTCGTGCCAGCCGAGCTGCCAGGCCAGCAGCGTGTAGCCCGCAAGTGCCAGCACGGCGAGGAGAGCGAACTTGATTGCTGATTTGAACCGCATCGTGTCTGGCACCATATCGGCAGGAGCGCGTGGAGGCAACGAACTCGGCGGAGGATGCATCGTTACGGGCTCCGAAACTGAAGGGGAGCAAACGCCCCGCTTTCAACTTTCAACTTCCCCACCTCAGAGTAGCCCTGCCGTCTCCGGGTAGCCGCACATGACGTTGAAGCTCTGCACGGCCTGGCCGCTCGCGCCTTTCACGATGTTGTCTTCGGCACTCATCACGAGCAGTCGGCCCGTGCGCGTGTCGAGCCGCCACGCAAGTTCGAGGACGTTGGTGCCCACGACGTTTTTCGTGTCGGGCAGCGCCTTGCCTTCGAGCACGCGCACGAACGGCTCGTTTGCATACGCGGCCTCGTAGCACGCGGTGATTTGCGCGCCGAGCGCGGCGGCCTCGGCGGCGGTGGAGAAGTGTTTCGCGGGCGCGAGATAAAGGGTCGTGAGAATGCCGCGGTTCACAGGAATCAGGTGCGGTGTGAATTGAATCGTCACCGGCACACCCGCCGCGAGCGCGAGCTGTTCCTCAATCTCCGACAAGTGCCGGTGCTTTGGCACGCCGTAGGGGCGCACGCTCTCGTTGCACTCGACGAAGAGGTAGTCGAGCTC
>SIBB01000095.1 GCA_009695395.1 Pedosphaera sp.
GCCAGAGCAGGTGGCCAAAGAAGCCCGCGATGAAAAAGAAAAGCTGCATCCGAAAGCCGTGGATGACCCCGACCATCACATCGAACCCGAAGCTCCGGCTCACGTCCCGGGTGATCCACGGAATCTCCAGCGTCATGAATGACAGTGCCGCGTGCAGGACGATGCCCAAAAACATGGCGGCAGCGCGGAGGTTGTCCAGGGCGTGGACGCGTTCCTCGCGCGGCTCGGGTGGCGTTGCGCTGGTGGTGTCGGAGTTGAAAGTCTGCGGCGCGATAGGGGCGGAAGGGTTTGCGACGGCGTGCTGGCAGTCAAAGCGAATTGTCGGGGCCAAGAGCCGCGCAGCCGCCGAGGTGAGGAGGTGGACTCGTTCTGGCGCACCGGCTATCCGCCTCGTCACCTCGGCGGCTACAGGCTGACTGCGGAAATTCTTGCTCGCCCAGCCGCGTTGACTGCCGATAGCTTCGGTCTGTGATTTCAACGAAAATCTTCGGGCTGACCGGCGGTATCGGCATGGGGAAGAGCGCCGTGGCGCAGTTGCTGGAGCGGCGAGGGGTGCCAGTGGTGGACACGGATCTGCTGGCCCGCAAGGTCGTGGAGCCGGGGCAGCCGGCACTGATGGCAATTCAGGAGATGTTCGGCGCGGCGGTCATCGGCCCGGACGGGGCGTTGCGGCGCGACGAGTTGGCGCGTCGGGTGTTCGCCAGCGACATCTCGCGAAGGCAGCTTGAGGCGATTCTGCATCCGCGCATCCGCGCGTTGTGGCAGGCGCAGGTGGATAAGTGGAGGGCGGACGGCGTGCGGCTCGGTGTGGTGGTGATCCCGCTGCTGTTCGAGATAAACGTGGCGAAGCAGTTCGACAAAGTTATCTGCGTGGCTTGCTCGGCGGCGACTCAGCAGCAGCGCCTGACAGCGCGCGGCTGGAGCGCGGAGCAAATCCAGCAGCGCAACGCCGCGCAGTGGCCCACCGAGAAGAAGTTGGCGCAGTCGGACTTCGTGATTTGGACAGAGGGCGGGGCGGAGGTGACGGTGACGCAGGTGGAGCGGCTGCTGGCGGGGGTGTGAGTGGAGCCGGTGGGAAAGTGTGAAAGTGGGAGGGCGAGACGGAGCATCTTCTCGCCTGCTCGCCTGCGCTACTTCGGTGCGACTAATTTGGGGAACTCCGGATGGGCGCGGAGGGGGGTGTAGTTGGTGTCGCCGGCGGCGAGGGCGCGGAGGTCCTGCGCTGCGGGCGCTTGCTTGAGGCGCGCGTTGCTGTGGTGGATGGAGTTGCTCAAGGCGCCGATGGCAGCGTTGGTTTTGCGCTGGAAGGTGAGGAGTGCGCCGAGGTCGTAAGAAAGCTCGGGGCTGGTGGGATGCATCTTCACGAGGCGCTGCAACGCTTCCTCCATCTTCACGACGTGGCCCAGTATCTGATAAGTCTGGAGCGCGGCTTGGAGGCTGTTGTTGTCGGCCAGCGGGTCGGCGAGGATTTGTTCGCAGAGCGGCAGCAGTCGGGTGACGGAGAGCTGGGCCTTGGCGGTCTGGCCGAGCTGGTTGTAGGCGTGGGTGACGGGGAGGAGGACGGCCGCGTTGCTGCTGCCGGTCTGGGACAGCGCGTCGAGGACGGCGACAGCGTCGTTGGTGCGGCGCAGTTGAGCGAGGAGGGCGGCGTATTGGAGGCCGACTTGAGCGTTCGCGGGGTTGGCACGATAGGCTCCATCAAGCTGGATGAGTTTGTTCTGTGCTTGTTCGGTCGTCCTCTGCGTTTGCTGGTTGGCACCGATCTGCTTGCGGATATCGAGGAGTTGCTCGATGAGGCCCTTCGCCGAGGCGTTGTTCGGGTCCAGCTTTTGGAAGGTGCGCGCGATGAGCAGCGCGTCGTCGAACTTGCCCAGGCTCATGAGGAGGTTCGCGTAGCGGAACACGGCCTCGGGGCTGAAGGGGCAGAAGGCGAAGGCCTGACGGAAGGCGAAGTCGCACTCGCGGATCATGCGCTGCTGCTCGGCGAGGTGGCGGGACTGGCCGGCGGCGTCCCCGCGCTGGGCGCATTCGTTGCCCTTGCGACCGGCTTCGTTGATGCGCCAGAAGTAAACGCCGGCGATGGCACTGCGGAGTTTGGAGAAGGCCTTTTGCGCGTCGTCATCGCGGACAAAGCGGGAGTCGGGCTTCACGTCAACGCCGTCCACTTTGAGGTTCTCGTAGTTGCGCTTGATGTAAACCTGCTCGGCGACCCGGCAGATGTTGGAGACGGAGGTGTCGTAGGTGAGCCAGTTGCCGATGAGGCGCTCGGAATACTTGCTCCAGAACTGGTGGTCGCGGTCCACGACTTCCTGCGTCATCTCCACCAGTGGCTGGCGGTTGATCTTCATGATGATGCCGGACGGGGTGAGGTGCGGATACATCCACTCCAGCGGGAAGCTCTCCTCCACGTAGAAGTCATGGTCGGGATTTTTGTCGAACATGACTTTGGTGAGAAGTCCGTTGATGGCCATGACGGCGACCTGGCCGCTGACTTGGATGCGACCGGTGGCCTCGTCGTAGCGCACGTCCTCGCCGGGTTTGATTTGGCGCGGCTCGTTGGGAAGCTTTTGGTCGTGGTCGAGACGGCGACGGGCGTCCTCGACGTATTCGGAGAAGGCTTTGGAGGAGTCCTCGACGGTCGCGCTTTGGATTTCGAGGTCGGGATAGACGCCGCCTTCGCTCTTTGAGATGGCGTCTGGGTAGGCGGTTTCCAGGAGGATGCGGTTGAGGCGAATGCTGGCCCAAGTGAGGTCCTGTCGGGCGAAGCGCAGCATCCGCGAGTCGAGTTTCAGGTGGCCGAAGCGGTCCGGGTGATAGAAGGGCGCGGGGGAATTCTGGAACTGTTCGCGGCGTGCCTGCTTGGCTTTCTCGCGTGCGTCTTGGATGGATCGCAACTTTTGCGCGGTCTCGGCCTGCACACGGGCGAGGGTTTGCTGGAGCATCTTTACATCGGCCTTCTGCTGCTGGGCTTGATTCTGGATGGAACTTTGCAATTCGTTGCCCTGCTGGGATGCCCTGGCTTCGGCCTCGGCATACTCGGCGTGGATGCGGTGCAGGTCCTCGAAGATTACCCAGCGCTCGGACATCTCGCGCTCGATGAGGGTGTTGAACTCTCTGGCCAGCGCCTTGCGGAGCGCGGCTTCACTCCCGCTGGCGAGGAGCGCGCGGGTGTCTGGTGTGAGTTGCTCGTGCAGCCACTTGGACAAGGCGTCTTGTTTGGGACCGGGCTGGAGCTGGGCGGCGATGGACTTGACGTTGGTGAAGTGGTCGGCCTCGAAGAGCGAGCTGCCCGCTCGGCGCTTGCGCTCGACGGCCTTGCCGATGTTGTCCCCGAAGAGTGAGTCGAGCGGCTTGGCGGGCGAGTGGAGGAGGCCGATGAGTTTGGCCAGGCCGCCGGTCTCGTAGGGCTGACCCTGGGCTTTGGCGTTTCGTGCCTTGCTGCCGAGGACCATTCCTTGGAGGTAATCCACCGTGCCGGTAAAGAACGGCGGATCCTTCTGGTTGCTCCGGTTGTAGTGGGAGCGGATATACATGAGGTAGGTGGCGTCCGCGAGGGCGTTCTGGGTGATGAGATAAACGTCGCGCCGGTCGAAGTCCGGGTTGTGGCGCTGCTCTGGCTTGATGAAGCTCTCGCAGAAAATCATGTAGGTGGGGCAGAAGCGGCCGGGGTCCGTGCCGCCGTAGAGCACCGTGTCCCGCGTCATCTCCGGGTAGGTGAACTTGGCGCGGGCGGGATCCTTCTGAGCAGTCTCACGTTCCTTGCGGTCATAGCTGAGGTTGCCTTTGCTGTCCTCGAACGGGGGCGTGAACATATCGTGGCCAAACCAGTAGCCGAAGCGATGGCCGCGCTGCTCGTTCTCCGCCCAGTGCGAGAGGATGGTGTGCGCTGGCAGTGCGCAGAAGAGCGCGAGCATCAGCGTCACCGGCAGACGCGTGCGTGCGAACAGGAAGAGGGCGATGAACGCCACGGACAGGCCCATACCGAACTTCGTGGTGAAGATGGCCAGCGGATATTCCACCTTATTGATGTCGTGCGCATACCAGGCGACCGCGCCAGCCAGCGAGCTGCCGATGAGCAGCCATCGGCGGAACACCGCGTAGTTCGCCACCGCCGCCGCTGCGATCATCGCGAGGCCGTAGCCCACCAGCATGGAGATCGGCACGTATGAGGCGGTGAAGAACACCTTGTTCAACCCCTGGCTCTGCCGGTCCGGCGGCGGGTTCAGTAGGTAGATCAGCATCAGCGACAGGAACAGGAACACCGTCGTCAACCCCGCCAGCCAAGCCCGCTCGGGCCTCCCCCCCGCGTGTCGGAAGAACAGGAAGGGGATGATGCCGATGAGCAGGAAGACGTAGCCGCAAATCATGCCGGGCACGACCGGTCGGTATTCTGCGAAGTTCATCGCGAGCTTGAGCAGGCAGAAGAAGCCGTAGAAGGCTGACACCACCCCGAGCCAGACTTTCTCCTGCGGCTCGATGCGGCGGTAGAAGATGACGGCCAGCGGGATGAGGCCGATGACGAGCAGGACCAGATTCATCTCCTCGATCGAAGCCTCCACGTAGGTCTGTATCTGGCCGAAGAAACGATCGAGGCCCGTGGTGGGGTTGCCCTTCTCGTATTGGCCGCGAGTCAGCGCGTGCTTGAAGCCCTCGATGGTGCGTGGGTAGCCCCATTGCATCGGCGGGATGGTCATCCCCGCCAGCGGCATATAGAGGTAGAAGGAAGCGCCCAGCCCGAACGCGATGGCCATGCCGAAGGCTGGCACGAACTCGCTCCCCAGCTTGCCGCCCGTGTGGATGAGCAGCGCGCCCGTCACGACGATGGACGCGAGGCCGATGATCACAAACGCCTTCACATAGGCGAGGTTGAACCCGGAGTCCGCGATGCCCTTCACGCCGCCAAAGGCCACCAGCATCCCGATGCCGGCCAGCACGAAGATTACTATGTTGCCGAAGAACACGTCGCGCCCCAGCTTCGCGTCCCGCGCGAGCACGGCGACTTGCAGGCCCAGCACCGCCACGAGCAGCGTCTGGTGGTTCGTGAAACAAATGCCCAGCCAGAACGACGCCCACCAGATGTAGCGCGACTGGTGCGGGGCGTGCATCCAGCGCATGATCGAGACGAGCATCAACACCAGCGACAGCACGCTGATCGCATACACCTCCACGATGACCGCCTGGCTCCAGAGGTAGCCGTTGAAGGCCATCACCATCCCGCCCACGTAGCCGGACATCATACAGATGCCGTTGCGCACCTTCGACTCGATGCCCCGGAGAGTCTCGAAGCCCTCGATGATCATCGCGCTGCCCCGCGACACCATCATGCTGAGAAGGCCGCACCCCAGCGCGCCGCAGATGGCCGAGGCCAGCGCCACGCGCCACGCGATGTTGTAGAACGGGACCAACTCGCAGATCAGCCATGTGAAGAGGGTCCAGACTGGGTAGCCCGGCGGGTGCGGCACGCCCGCGTAAAAGGAGCCGACGGCCAGCTCTCCGGAGTCCTCCAGCGTGAGGTCCGGCGCGAGCGAGAAGTAGTAGCCGATGAACACCACGAGCGTGGTGATGGCGAACGTGAGCCAGTCCACCGCTTGGAAGAGCGGGGCCACCGGACTCGGTGCCGGGGTGGCGGCCTTCGCGGCGGACGCGGCGGAAGCCTTCGGCTTCGGCTCGGTTTTTTTTGGACCGTCAGACTTCGGTAGTTCGGCGCTCATGGAGTGAAATTCAGTTGGCCTTGCGGGCCGAAAGAGAGCCGATACTTGAAGGCGAGCGAAGGGGCTTTGTCCATTCCAAAAGCGGGCCGGAGCAGCGTCGAGCTACCCGTTGCGCCGGGATCACCAAAGCGTTGTCTGAGTCTGAATCTGCCGTGCGGGTGGTCATTGGGAGTCATTGACAGCGCGACTCGAGAACTGTGCGAAGGAATTGCTTCGGGTAAATCTCGTAGCCGCCGACGTGCTCCGTGATTGCCGCACGCCTTCATCCATATTTATAGGTGTCCATCCGTGGTTCAACTCCCCGCATCAGTCCCGATACCCCGCGGGGTGCCGCTTGTGCCAGTCCCATGCCGTCGCGACGATGTCCTCCAGTCTCGGAAACTTCGGCTGCCAGCCCAGCTCGCTCAGTGCCTTGCCTGCGGCGGCCACGAGGCGCGGCGGGTCGCCGGGCCGGCGCGGCTGTTCCACCGCCGTGATGGGCTGCCCCGAGATTTGCGCGCACGTCTGGATCACCTCGCGCACCGAGTAGCCCGAGCCGTTGCCCAGATTGAAGAACCCCGCCTTGCCCGGCGCGAGCGCGAGGATGTGCGCCTGCGCCAAGTCCACGATGTGGATGTAGTCGCGGATGCAAGTGCCGTCCGGTGTCGGGTAGTCCGTGCCGAAGATCTCGCACTGCGGGCGTTGGCCCAGCGCGACCTTGAGCACGTTCGGGATGAGGTGCGTCTCGATGCGATGGTGCTCCCCGAACTTCCTGCTCGCCCCGGCTGCGTTGAAATAGCGGAACGCCACGAACTCCAGCCCGTGAATCTGGTGATACCACCGCAGCATCGTCTCGAACATCAGCTTGGACTCGCCGTAAGGATTCACCGGCCGCTGCGGCAGTGACTCATCCATCGGCATCGTCTCCGGCACGCCATAGGTCGCGCACGTCGAGCTGAAGACAAACTTCCGCACCCGCGCGGTCACGGCGGCGTCCAGCAAGTTCAGCCCATGCGCCACGTTGTTGCGAAAATACTTCCCCGGGTTCTGCATGGACTCGCCCACGAGCGCATGTGCGGCGAAGTGAATCACCGCCTCCACCTGCGCATCCACCACCGCGCGCGCCACCAGCTCCCGGTCCGCGAGATCGCCGAGGATGAACTTCGCCCGGGGGTCCACCGCCGAGCGATGGCCCTCGCTGAGATTATCGAACACCGTGACCGTGTTCCCCGCGTTGAGGAGTTCCTCCACGCACACCGAGCCGATGTAGCCCGCGCCCCCGGTGACAAAGACATTCATGGGCACCGAGCTTAGACAAACGCCCCTGCCCGCTCAATGCCAAAGCCGCTGGGCCTGCGCTAAGAAACTGAGATGCGCCCCACAACGCGCTGCCCTGCCTTTGCGCTTGCAAAGCCACTGCTGCCGCGCACGCTCTGCGCCCTCTTATGCTCAAAGCTGGAATCGTCGGTCTGCCCAACGTCGGCAAGTCCACCCTGTTCAACGCCGTCACGCGCACGCGCAAGGCCGAGGCGGCGAATTACCCCTTCTGCACCATTGACCCGAACGTCGGCGTCGTGACCGTGCCCGACGAGCGGATGTATGTGCTCCAGAAGATTGCCAAGACCAACGTCGTCATCCCGGCGGCCATTGAGTTCGTGGACATCGCCGGCCTCGTGAAGGGCGCGAGCGCGGGCGAGGGCCTGGGCAACAAGTTCCTCACCCACATCCGCGAGGTGGACGCCATCGTGCAGGTCGTCCGCTGCTTCGAGGACGCCGACATCCATCACGTCACCGGCACGGTGGACCCGGTGCGCGACATTGAGATCATCAACACCGAACTGGTCCTCGCCGACCTAGAGTCCGTGAAGAAGCGCCGCGAGAAAGTTGCCAAGGACGCCAAGCGCGGCGACAAGGTTGCCATCGCTGAAGACGCCGTGCTCGCGAAGTTCGAGCCCGTGCTCGACTCCGGCAAGCTCGCACTCTCCGTGCAGCTCACGCCCGAGGAGCGGGTCATCTCCCGCACCTTCTGGCTGCTCACCGACAAGCCCACCATCTTCGCCTGCAACGTGAAGGAGTCCGACCTCGCCACCGCCGAGACGAATGCCTACGTGCAGAAAGTCCGCGACTACACCAAGACGCATCTCGCCTGCGAGGCCGTCGTCATCAGCGCGCAGATCGAGAGCGACCTGACGGACCTCACGCCCGAGGAGGCGAAGGCTTTTCTCAAGGAACTCGGCGTGGACGAGAGTGGCGTGGGCGCGCTCATCCGCGGCACCTATCACCTGCTCGGCCTGCGCACCTACTTCACCGCCGGCGAGAAGGAAGTGCGCGCGTGGACCATCCACGCCGGCGACACCGCGCCCCAAGCGGCGGGCGTCATCCACTCCGACTTCGAGCGCGGCTTCATCAAGGCCGAGACGGTGGCTTACAACGACTTGGTGAACTGCGGCTCCGTCGCCATTGCGCGGGAGAAGGGTCTCTACCGCATGGAAGGCAAGGAATACGTGGTGAAGGACGGCGACGTGCTGCTCTTCAAGTTCAACGTGTGAGCGCACCTCGGCGTAGCTTGCTTGCCCAAACCCACGACGCCATTCTCAAAGACTGTGAAGAAGGCAGGCCTCGTCCTCACCGCTTTCGTCACCTTGCTGGTGGCGTGCGTCCTTGGAATGCAGTCCTGTCAGCGGAAGGGCTGGGAAGCAATGCTCCGCGGGCCGTTCCACGGAGACCCCTACGACGGTGCGATTACCAACGCTGCTGTGTCGTGGCTCCATGTCAGCCCAGCAGGCCGCTTGGAGATTCATGAGTTTGCCGGGCTGACAGCACCCGTGCTGGTGTTGAGATCCGAAGATGGAAGCGTGCGTTGGTCACGACTTCTGCTGCCAGAGCGAAAGCATGATAATGGAACCGTGGAGCGCGCTGGCGTCCGAGACTTGAAACTTCGCGAATGGGAGAAGCGAGAGACCGGCTACTGCATCCGCATGACCTGCGATTTGGATTTGGGTGGCCCCGAGGCCGGCTTGATTGACCTCAACAACGACTTTGGCTTCGAGAGTTTCAGAATCAGTTGGTGAACTTATGCGGCACGCTGGAGGCCACACCTCTTCTCTCGCCCTTTTGCGGATCACAGAATATCCACCGGCCTCGGCAATCCCAGCCACAGCGCCTCGGCATACTTCGCCCCGCAGGACGCGCCGCGATACCGGGCGAGCGACTCCTTCGCCTGCATCGCGCCGTCGGGCTTCGCGCGGTCGTAAGGCTGGTTGCGCACCAGCGCCATGAGTCCGCCGAGCCAGTCCTGCGCTTCCGTCCATGTGTCGCTCACGTCCACGAACGTGTCCGGCGTGAAGCCGATCGTGTGGCGCGGGCCGTTGTCGTAGAAGTAGAGGCGGCCCGGCGGCTTGTAGGCCACACCGTCGAGCATCTGTCCGGCGTTGCGCACGGCGACACGGGTGAGTTCGGAGGCGACGACGTGGTCGTTGTGGTGGTCGTCCTTCCAAAGCGTGAAGGCCACGTCCGGCTGGATTTCCGCGACGGCCTTGGCGACGAGAAGTTTGTTCTCCAGCCGCGCGTCGAAGCGGTGCGAGGCGAAGTTCAGGAACCGCATCTCCACGCCGCGCTCATGCGCGAGGCGCTTGGTGCCTTCGACGACCTCCGCCGCGCGCCCTTTGGCAGGCGCCCAGTTCGTGTAATCGCCGATAAGCGTGAGAACGATGACTCGGTAGTGCTTGCGGACGCCCTGAAGCAGGATGCCGGGAATGCCGAAGATGCAATCGTCGTAGTGCGCACCGAGCGCGAGGAGGGTTTTCATGTGGTGAAGGTTGCCGGAGAAGCGGCCGACTTTCAATCACGCTGTTCGCGCGCGGAGCAAATCCGGCCTTTGCCCTTGCCAAGGCGGAACGTCATTTCTACCGTCCGACCCATGGATTCGCAGTTGGCGCAATACATCCCGGTGCTGTTCCTCCTCCTCGTGGCCCTCGCCATTGCCGGCGGCATTCTCATCCTGTCCGAGGTCGCCGGGCGGTTCTTCAACCGCAAGATCGCCGCGCGCACCACGCAGATGAAGGACACCCCCTACGAGTGCGGCATGCTCCCCATCGGTGGCGGCAGCTCTCGTTTCTCGGTGAAGTTCTATCTGGTCGCGATGCTCTTCATCCTGTTCGATATCGAAGTGGTCTTCCTCTACCCGTGGGCGGTCGTCTATC
>SIBB01000096.1 GCA_009695395.1 Pedosphaera sp.
TCCCCTTGAATTCCCCCTGGCTGTTCTTGATCCGGATGATGGCCCAGATGCCGAGCGGCAAGCCGAGCAGTGCGGTCACCCCCGTGAAGATGGCGAGGATGCCGAAAACCAAAGAGGCGACAGCCGCCCCACTGGTGCGGACGTTCATCGGTAGGGACTTGCCCGATGCTTGTCGCGGCGAGGGAGGCATCGCGGGTCGCGCCAGCACAATCCCCGGCACGGTGGTAATAGGCACCCACTCGGTTGCGCCCTCCCACCACGCCAAGTCATCTGGGCTGAACTGTCCCGCGGCTAGATGCGCGTTGACCTCTTCGAGTGCGAGCGGACCATACTGCTGGCCATTGTGGGTAACGTGGATTTGCATGGTTAAGGCGTGAGCGTGTTGATGCAGAGCTGAACTGTTTGCCGTCGCAACCGATGGGGCTTTCTACCATTCCCTCGCAGGCGGCACTCTTTGCGCAAGCTTTTTCTGCTCTCAAAGGCGCCCGCGAAGTGAGGTGGACACTCTCGTCCGCCGGACTCAGCGCAAAGCAGGGTATGCCGCCTCGGCCACGCTGCAGGTCCGTGGTTTATCGGGTGCAGCCGCGCATTTACCCTCGGTGCCAAAGAAAAACGGCGGTGGCTTCAGCCACCGCCGTCTCGAAACGGGTTGGGAACCGGCCTTACTGCTTCTTGCGCTTGGCAGCAGCCTCGGCGAGCAACTTGTCGTATTTCTCGCCCTGCTCCTTGGTCAGCGCGGCCTTGATCTTGCCGGTGAACTCGGTGCGCATCTCTCCCATCTTCTTGCGGCTGTCTTCCTTCGGGGCGTTCTGATCCGCCAAGATGGCGCGCATCTTCTCGCTCTGTTCCTTGAGGATGGGTTCGAGCTTGGCCTTCTGCTCGGCGGTGAGCGTGAGCAACTCCGTGAGCTGCTTGAGCTGCTCTTCGGCGGTGGGGCCTCCGCGCTTCTTCTCCTGCGCTTGGGTGGCGGGGCTGAACGCGATGAGCGCGCCCAACACGAGGGCTGCAATGATTTGCTTGTTCATGGGATGTTTCTGGTTTGGTTTGTGACGGCTGGCAGAAATGCCTGCTGCGCGTTCAGCGGGAGAGACGCCGTCGCCCGCCGATGGTTACATCACACCACCGCCACGGGATTCTCCAGCATGCCAATGCCGCTGATGCGGATGCGCACGAAGTCCCCGGCGGCGAGGGTGAAACCGTCGGGCGGCACCACGCCCGTCCCCGTGAGCAGCATCGCGCCGTGCGGGAAGCTCTGGCTGCGAAAGAGAAACTCCGCGAGTGAGTCGAACGTGCGCTTGATCTGACCCACGGAGGTTTCGCCGGCGAAGACCGGCTGGCCGCCGCGCTGAATCTCCACGCCAATCGTCCACGCCCGCGCCTCCGCCTCAGTCGCGCCCACCGTGATGAAGGGTCCCATCGAACAGGATTTCAGGTAGGTCTTTGCCTGCGGGAGATACAGCAGATTCTCGCCCTCGATGTCGCGCGAGCTCATGTCATTGCCGATGGTGTAGCCCACCACGCGGCCCCGCGAGTTGCACACCAGCACCAGCTCCGGCTCCGGCACGTTCCACTTCGCGTCGCGGCGGATGCCCACATCGCCGCCGGTCGCGACGACTTTCTCGGGCAGCGACTTGAAGAAAATCTCCGGGCGCTCCGCTTCATACACGCGGTCGTAGGCGCTGGCGCTGAACTCGGACTCGTCCATGCGCGCCTTTTTGCTGCGCAGATACGTCACGCCCGCCGCCCAGACCTCCTGCTGCTCGACGGGTGCGAGCAGCGTGACTTCGGCAAGATTCAAGCGGGGCAGGGGAAGGGCCGCGAGGCTCTGGAGCAGGGTGATTAAGTTATCGCTCTCCAACAGCGTCGTGAGCCTCGACACCCCGGCGGCGGAGAGGTCGAGCACCGTGGTGTCGTCCGTGGTGAGGCCGATGCGGGCATGGTGGCAACAGGAGTCAGTCTTGAAGCGGCAGAGTTTCATGTGTTTCGAGGCACGTATTTGGGCGGCGAGCCGCAACGCGTGTCAATCGCCGAACGCGCGGACGCATCTCCGTTCCGTGCAAGTGCGCCTTTTCCCTCCTGCTCGTAATCCTAATCTTAATCCTAATCCTGCTCCGCTCAGTTCCCGCAGCGGAGCAGGATTAGGATCAGGATTGCGAGCAGGAGGAGCCACTACCACTTCCCGTTTTACCACTTTCTCACGGCTTCCCTCCCTCTCACCCATCGCTCTACCCTTCGCCCCCGTGGCCACCACGCTTTACGATCTTCTCCCGCGCGATGGGAGTTCCGGCAACGACGCCTTGCTCGGGCGCTTCCTCGACTACGTCACCGCGTGCGGGCTGGAGCTGTATCCCACGCAGGAGTCGGCCATCCTCGAACTTTTCGAGGAGAAGAACGTCATCCTCAACACCCCCACCGGCTCCGGCAAATCCCTCGTCGCCGCCGCGCTGCACTTCAAGGCGGTGGCTCAGGGCAAACGCTCCATCTACACCTGTCCCATCAAGGCGTTGGTGAACGAGAAGTTTCTCGCCCTCTGCCGCGAGTTCGGCCCAGACAACGTGGGCCTCAGCACCGGCGACGCCACGGTCAACCGCGACGCGCCCATCCTTTGCTGCACCGCCGAGATCCTCGCGAACCTCGCGCTCCGCGAGGGCGCGGACGCCACCGTGCGCGAGGTGGTCATGGACGAGTTCCACTACTACTCCGACCGCGAGCGCGGCGGCGCGTGGCAGATCCCGCTGCTCACCTTGCCGCAGACGCGCTTCCTCCTGATGTCCGCCACGCTGGGGGACACGACGTTCTTCGAGGCGGAACTCACGCGGCTTAACGCGCGTCCGACCATCACCGTCGCCTCCACGGTGCGGCCGGTGCCGTTGGAACACGCCTACTCCGAACTGCCGCTGGCCAAGACACTCGAAAGCCTCCTCGCCGACGGCAAGGCCCCCGTCTATGTCGTCCACTTCACGCAGCTCGAAGCCGCCGAGAGCGCGCAGGCTTTCACCAGCATCAACGTCGCGACGCGTGAGGAGAAGGCGGCGGTGGCGCAGGCGCTGGAGGGTTTTAAGTTCACCAGCCCCTACGGTCCCGAGATTAAGAAGTGGCTGCGGCACGGCATCGGGCTGCACCACGCGGGCTTGCTGCCGAAGTATCGCGTGCTCGTCGAGCAACTCGCACAGCGCGGCTTGCTCAAAGTCATCTGCGGCACGGACACCCTCGGCGTGGGCATCAACGTCCCCATCCGCACGGTGCTCTTCACCAAGCTCTGCAAGTTCGATGGGCAGAAGACCGGCATCCTGACCGCGCGGGACTTCCACCAAATCGGCGGGCGCGCGGGCCGCAAGGGCTTCGACGACCGTGGCTGGGTTGTGGCGCAGGCCCCCGAGCACGCCATCGAGAATCTCAAACTCGCCGAGAAGTCCGCGCGCGACGGCAAGAAAACGGTAAAGCGCCAGCCGCCCGACCACAACTTCGTGAACTGGGACAAGCAGACCTTCGCCCGCCTCATGGCCGCGCCGCCGGAGCGACTGTCCTCTCGCTTCCAAGTGTCGCACGCGATGCTGCTGAACGTCCTCAGCCGCCCCGGCGACGGCTGCACCGCGATGCAGCGCCTCCTCCGGGACTCCCACGAGTCGCCGAAGCAGAAGCAAGCGCACCGCAAGCGCTCGTGGCAGCTCTTCCGCTCCCTCGTGGACCACAAAATCATCGAGTTCACCCAGCGCTCCCAAAGGGAGGAATCGAAAATCGGAAATCGGAAATCGGAAATCCCCAGCAGCCACCTCCGCGTGAACGTCTCGCTCCAAGACGACTTCTCGATGGACCAAGCCCTCTCCCTCTACCTGCTGGAGACGCTCCCGCTCATGGACCCGGCGGCCCCCGACCACGCCCTCGTTGTCCTCACGCTCGCCGAGTCCATCGTCGAGGACCCCGACTTCATCCTCCGGCGGCAACTCAGCCGCGTGAAGGACCAGAAGATGGGGGAGATGAAGGCGGAAGGCATCGCCTACGACCAGCGCATGGACGAGTTGGAGAAGCTCGAATACCCGAAGCCCAACCGCGAGTTCATCTACTCGACCTTCAACGCCTTCGCCGCGCGCCACCCGTGGGTGGGGCAGGAAAACATCCGGCCCAAGTCCATTGCCCGCGAGATGTTCGAGTCGTTCCGCTCGTTCTCCGATTACATCCGCGACTACGAGCTGCAACGGGCCGAGGGCGTGTTGCTGCGCCACTTGAACAGCGTCTTCAAGGTGCTCACGCAGACCGTCCCCGACGCCGCGAAGAACGACACGTTGCGCGAGATGGAACTCTACCTCGGCACGATGCTGCGGCAGGTGGACGCCAGCCTCCTCGACGAATGGGAGCGGATGCGCAACCCCGCCTACCAGCGCGCCGACGCGAAGGAAGTGCGCCCGCCCGGTGCCGACGAGGCCGCGCGCGACATCACACGGGACGCGAAGTCCTTCACCGCCGCCATCCGCACTGTCCTCTTCAGCTTCCTGCGCGCCTGGGTGAACGTGGATTCGGAGGCGGCACTGAGCCAACTCGTTGCCGCCGAGGACGCCGAAGGCACGCCGTGGACAGCCGAACGCCTGCGCGCCGCGATGGAGAGTTTCCGCGTCGCCCACCGCCATCTCTGCCTCGACCCCGAGGCGCGCAACGTCCGCCACACCTACGTCACTCCTGCCGAGGACAAACGCACTTGGCGCGTGCAACAAATGCTCGTGGACCCCGATGCTCACAACGACTGGGTCGCCGAGTTCACCGTGGATTTGTCCGTCTCGCGTGCGACCGGCGAACCCGCGCTCCGCCTCGTGCGCATCGGCAGCCTCGTCTGACCGCCGCTCCGTGTCGGCGACTTGCAGTCGCTGTCGTTTTGGAAGTCAGGCGCGGGCGGACTCTTGCTCTTAATCCCAATCTTACTCTTTAATCCTCCACGCCCGATGAAACTCTACTTCCTCCGCCACGCCGCCGCGCTGGACGGCGCGGATGACGCGAAGCGCCCGCTCTCGAACACGGGACGGCAGCAGGCGCGGAAGCTCGCGCGGTTCCTGCGCCGCAGCGGCGTCGCCTTCGACCTCGCGTTCACGAGCCCGCTGGTGCGCGCGAAGCAGACCGCGGCCATCGTGCTCGACATCACCAACGCGCCGCAGCCAGTCAAGGCTCAGGAGACGCCGGTCCTGTTGAACGAAACGAGCGCCGACCTTTTCGCAGACTGGCTCGTGCGGCTCCCGGAGGCAGTCCATGTTTTGCTCGTCGGCCACGAGCCGTCGCTCTCCGCGCGCGTGCGGCGGATGCTGGGCTTGGAGCGTGCAGACGCGCTGGAGTTGTCCAAAGGCGCGGTCGCCTGCGTGAAGACAGCGGACCGGCGCGTGGGCTCGCTCAAATTTCTTCTCACGCCCAAGTCGCTCGGTCTGGATGGAAGTCGACAGGTATGAACCCCGATTTGCAAACGGAGCTGCAGCGTCTCGTCACCGAGCTGGGCGTGGAGAAGTTCCGCCGGCACATCTTCCTCTGCGCGGACCAGACCAAGCCCAAGTGCAGTCCGCGCGAGGCGAGCATGGAATCGTGGGATTATCTCAAGCGGCGGCTGAAGGAGCTGGGCCTCGTCGGGCCGCAGGCGCTGGTCTATCGCACGAAGGCCAACTGCTTGCAGGTGTGTGCGCGCGGCCCCATCGCGGTCGTGTATCCCGAGGGCACGTGGTATCACTCGTGCACGCCGGTGGTGTTGGAGCGGGTCATACAGGAGCACTTGGTGGGAGGGCAGCCGGTGGCGGAGTTTGTGTTCGCGCAGCACCCGCTTTGAGCGGGTGGCAGGCGCAGCATCTCGCGGCGGGAGACAAGTCTGCGCTGTAAGCCGAGGTGAGGAGGTGGCTGCAGTTCAATTTCCCCTTTCCGGCACGGCGCGCGTCGGCAAGAGTTGGTCACTTGCCATGCAAAATCTTCGTTCCCTCCTCTTAGCACTGGCCTTGACCAGCTTGGTTTTCACCGCCGCAGCCGCGGACTCCACCCGCTGGTGGCGGGGTAACCTCCACACCCATTCGCTTTGGAGCGATGGCGACGACTTCCCTGAGATGATCGCCGAGCTCTACCAGACCAACGGCTACCACTTCCTCGCGTTCACCGAACACAACACGCTCCAGACCTCCAACAAGTGGGTGAACGTGGAAACGCACAAGGGCGCGAAGCAGGCCTTTCCGAAATACTCCGCTCGATGGCCGAAGGCTTGGGTCGAGTCGCGCACGGTTGGTGACAACCAAACCGAGGTGCGCCTTAAGCTCCTATCCGAGTATCGCGGCAAGTTCGAGCAGTCTGACCGCTTCCTCATCCTGCAGAGCCAGGAGGTCACGGACCGCTGGAAGACCGCCCCTATCCACATGAACGCGCACAACCTCCGTGAGGCGATCAAGCCGCTCGGTGGCGACAGTGTCGTGGCAGTCCTCTCCAACAACATCGCGTCCATGCTTGAGCAGCGCCAGCGCACGGGCCAACCGATGTTCACCCACATCAACCACCCAAACTTCGTCCTCGCCATCACGCCGGAGGAATTGATGCAGGTGCGCGACGCCCGCTTCTTCGAGGTGTTCAACGGACATCCCGGCGTTTTCAACAACGGCACCAACCGCACTCCCAGCATGGACCGCCTCTGGGACATCATCCTCACGCGCCGGTTGGCCGAGCTGAAGTTCCCCCTCGTGTATGGCTTGGGCACGGACGACGGCCATAACTACCACACCAACACCATCGGCAAGAGCAACCCCCTGCGCGGCTGGGTCTGGGTGCGCGCCGCGAAGCTGACGCCGGAGAGCCTCATCGCCGCGATCGAGGCGGGCGATTTCTACTCCAGCTCCGGCGTGAAGTTGCGCGAACTGCGCCAGAGCGCGAGCGAGATCAGTCTGGAAATCGAGGCGGAACCGGGCGTCACCTACACCACGCAGTTCATCGGCACCCGTAAGAACTACGACCCGAAGAACGAGCCGCAACGCAACGCCGCTGGCGAGGCACTCCGTGTCGCGCACACTTACAGCAAGGACATCGGTGCCGTGCTCGCCGAGGTGAAAGGACCGAAGGCCAGCTACCGGACCAAGAGCGATGAGATTTACGTCCGCGCGAAAATCATCTCCTCCAAGCCACATCCCAACCCGTCGCAAAGGGGCGATGTGGAGACGGCGTGGACCCAGCCAGTCGTGCCGCGCGTGGGTGGCAAGTAGGCGGGGACAGTGTCCACTCCGGCCCACGAAAAAGCCGCGTCCGTTGCCAGACGCGGCTTTCGCAAAATTTCAGCGGAGTCTTACTGCGCGGCCTTCACCTTGAGCAGCTCGATCTCGAAGATGAGCGTCGAGTTCGGGCCGATGTCCTTGCCGGCGCCGCGCTCGCCATAGGCCAGATCGGAGGGGATGTAGAGCTGCCACTTCGAGCCTTCCTTCATGAGCTGGAGCGCCTCGGTCCAGCCCTTGATGACGCCGTTGACGGGGAACTCCGCCGGCTCGCCGCGCTTGTAGGAGCTGTCGAACTCCGTGCCGTTGATGAGCGTGCCACGATAGTGCGTGCTCACGGTGTCGGTGGCCTTGGGGGTCTTGCCGGTGCCGTCTTTGATGACCGTGTATTGCAGGCCGCTGGCGGTGGATTTCACGCCCTCCTTCTTCTTGTTGTCGGCTAGGAACTTCTCGCCCTCGGCCTTGTTCTTGCCGAGGCCTTCCTCACGGGACTTGAGCTGCTTGGCCTGCATCTCCTTCTGGAAGTTTTCCATGACCACTTTAACTTCCTCATCCGTGAGCAGTGGCTTGGCCCCAGAGAAAACGTCCTTCATCGCGGCGGCGAGGGCATCGGGGTTGATGGGCAGCCCTTCGGATTTCATGCTGCGGCCGATGTTTAGGCCGATGCTGTAGCTGATTTTGTCCTTATCGTCTTTCAGGGTCATTTTGGTGTCGGCTGCGGTCGCGGTGCAGGCGAGAAGGCTGAGCGCGAGGGCGGCGGTGGTGATGGATTTCATTGCGTTTTTGTGAGTGCGCCCGGAACTGACCGGGCGCGAATTCAGCGAAACTAGCAGCGTGATTTCCGCCAAGGCGAGGGAAATTTCCGGCCTCGGGAGACAGACTCCGAACGGAAGGTCGCGTTCGATTCATTCGTCCTCGGCTGGTGTGATGACGGAGTTGGCGGGAACGAACCTGTGTTCCGCTCGTCGCTACGGCAATTACTCATTATTAGTCGAATCTCAGTCATGGGAGAGAATTCCGCTTCTGGATTCCGGTTGAAAACTTCGCCGGACACACGAACCATCTCAGAACGCTATGGCAACCCTCGTCTTCGATATCGAAACCTCGCGCCTGCCTGTCGAGATGTTCGACGAGGCGCAGCAGGAATACCTCTTCCGCGAGGCGCAGAAACTGCCGGAGGACCAGCAGCCCGCCAAGCGCGAGGAAATCGCCCGGCTCTTCAGCCTCTGGCCGTTCACCGCGCAAGTGGTCTGCATCGCGATGCTGAACGCGGACACGCAAGGCGGGCAGGTGCTCTTTCAGGCCGAGGACTTTGAGGAGGAGGCTGAGACGGGGCCGGTGAAGTTCGTGCCGTGCGCGGACGAGCACGAGCTGCTCACCGCTTTTTGGGATGCGGCGAAGCATTATCAGCAAGTCGTCACCTTCAACGGGCGCGGCTTCGACGTGCCGTTCCTCTACCTGCGCTCCGCCTTGCTAAACGTCCCCATCACGCGCAAGGACTGGCTCGGCTACCGCTACGCCACCGCCCCGCATTGCGACCTCGCGGAGCAACTGACCTTCTACAGCGTGAGCGGGCGCGATGGAGCGGCGCGGAAGTTCAACCTGGATTTCTACTGCAAGGCCTTTGGCATCGAGTCGCCGAAGAGCCACGGCGTCACCGGCAATGACATGCCCCGCATGATGGAGGAAGGCCGGCACAAGGAAATCGCCGACTACTGTCTCCGCGACGTGCACGCCACCGTGCAGCTCCACAAGATTTGGAAAGAGCGACTGGCGGGCGTCAAGTAGGGGAATCCCAAGCTCCAAGTTCCAGAGAAGCTCCAAACCTCAAAGGCGCTTGGCTGGTCAGCGTGGTTCGGCGAAACAACGGCTCCCTTGGAGCATGGGATTTGAAACTTGGAGCTTCCCCGACTTTGAACTTTGAACTTCGCGCCTTAAACTCCTATCCTCTCCCGCGTGTCCGAACCGGCTGAACTCCGCGCCAGCACGCGCTTTTGCGCGGTCTTCGGGCATCCGGTCCGTCACTCCGCCTCCCCCGCTATGCACAACCCCGCGCTCGCCGCGCTGGGCCTCGACTGGCGCTATCTCGCCTGCGACGTGCATCCCGACCAGTTGCGCGAGGCCATCGCGGGCGCGCAGGCGATGAAGTTCATCGGCCTCAATCTCACCATCCCGCACAAGCTCCTCGCCGTGGACATCGTGGACGCGCTCGACGAATCCGCGCAGACGTGGGGCGCGGTCAACACCGTGCGCTTCGAGGCAAAGGACGCGTCCGGCGCGTGGCAACCGCTGGCGAAGTTGAACCCGGATGACATCGGCGAGATGCGATCGCTCGGCTTTAACACGGACGCCGACGCCATCACGCGTTCGCTGCGCGAAGACCTCGGCTTCGAGCCACGCGGCGCGAGCGTGCTGCTGCTCGGAGCGGGCGGCGCGGGCCGCACTGCGGCGCTCAAGCTCGCGTCCGAAGGCGTCGGCTCGCTCTGGCTCGTCAATCGCACCGTGAGCAAGGCGGAGGAAGTCGCGGCGGAGATTCGCACGCGCTTTCCGTCCGTGCGCGC
>SIBB01000097.1 GCA_009695395.1 Pedosphaera sp.
GTGGATTAACCAGTTTTTACGCTGTGACTAAGAAGAAGATGATTACAAAAAAGCCGGCGACTCCGGCGAAGAAAGCCAAAAATGTTGGCTCTGCGACGCTCGACGCGATTCTAGGCAAGGCCAGTCCCAAGCATAAGTCGAAGCAGCCGGTGATGTGGGCTCCCAGCGGCAGGATGAAGCTCAAGCCGGAATGGCAGGGCTATTACAACACCTTGCTCGACCTCCGCGAGCGGATACAGCAACAGATGAACGGCCTCGCCAAGGAATCCGCCACCCAGATGGAGGGCCACAGCCTCCACATGGGCGACTCCGGCACGGACAACTTCGACCGCGACTTCGCCCTCACCCTTCTCTCGTCCGACCAGGACGCCGTTTTCGAAATCGAGGAGGCGCTCAAGCGCATCGAAAGAAACACCTTTGGCGTCTGCGAGTTGACTAACAAGAACATCCCAAAGACCCGCCTCCAAGTGATCCCTTGGACCCGGTTCACAGTGGAAGCACAGGCGCAACTCGAGCGCGAAGGCGCTCTCCGTCAGAAACGCATCGCCGCCCTTGGCTCCATGGAAAGCACCAGCGTGGCGGAGAGTGATGACAGCGACGTGGAGGAAACCGACGAAAAACCAGCGAAGGAAAAGGAATAATTTATGGCCCGTGAAATCGTAACAATCGAATGCACTGAAGCGCGCAAGGAAGGCAAGTCGCCCTCACGCTATCAGACCACCCGCAACAAAAAACTCCAGCAGGAGAAGGTGGAGAAGAAGAAATACAACCCCGCGCTGCGCCGTCACACTTTGCACCGCGAAATTAAGTAACCTCTATGCCCCGCAAGACCCACACCGACAAGAAGGACGCCAAAGGCCGCAGCACCGAGAAGCGCGCTCCCCGGCCCAAGCCCAAACTGGAGTTCACGCTCGACGCGATTGACTACAAGAACGTCACTCTGCTCAAGCAGTTCGTCACCGACAACGGCCGCATCCTGCCGCGCAAATACACCGGTCTCCCCGCGCAATTCCAGCGCCGCGTGACGACCGCCATCAAGCGCGCCCGGCAGATGCTGTTGATGAAGTAGTCTTTCACCCTCCGCCTCTGGCCCCGTGCCGAGGCGGAGTTTTTGTATCCATTGACTGCAAATCGTTTGCATGAAGCACCAACTCCCGGTATCAATCCTCCCATGAACCAGCTACCGCTCAAGCCAAGCGCTCCCAACGTTCCTCCCTCTCCCAGCGGGAGAGGGCCGGGGAGAGCGGCCACGCTCGCAAAGGTGAGCTGTGTCTTGGCATTGCTATTCATTCCGCTCCTCCGCTTCACCGCTTGCACCCGCGCCGCCGAACCTGCCCCCAAGCTCCGCGTCCTCACCAGCTTCCTCCCCGTCTATTGTTTCACCGCGAACATCGCCGGCGACCTCGCTGAAGTTGAAAATCTTCTCGCCGCCAACGCTAGCCCTCACAACTACCAGTTCGCCCCGCGCGACCTCCGTAAGCTCTCCGGCGCGCAGCTCTTCGTCATCAACGGCCACGGCATGGAAGACTGGCTCGCCAAGGCGATGAAGGCCGCGAAAGGCTCCCGGACCGCCACCGTCGTCGAGGCCTTCGCCGGCGTGCCGAAAGACCGCCTCATCACTGAGCTCCCGCACATCCACCTCCCTGGCGAGCACGGCCATCACCACCACGACGGCCCCAATCCCCACCTCTGGCTCGACCCCACCCTCGCCGCGCACGCCGTCACGAACATCCTCACCGCCCTCCAGAAAGCCGACCCGAAGAACGCCGCCGGTTACGCCGCCAACGCCGCCCGCTACGTCGAGCGCCTGCACGCCCTCGACACCGACCTCGCGACCGCGCTCGCGCCGTTCAAAGGCAGCCGCATCGTCACCTATCACCACGCCTTCCCCTACTTCACGCGCCGCTACGGCCTCGACCTCATCGGCGTCATCGAGGAAGTCCCCGATGTCGAGCCGTCGCCCAAGTATCTCGCCGCCCTGCTCAAGGTCATGCGCGAGAAGGACGTGAAAGCCATCTTCACCGAGCCACAATTCTCCCCCAAGCTCGCCCAGCGCATCTCCCGCGACGCCAAAATCCCCGTCGCCGAACTCGACACCCTCGAAACCGGCCCGCTCAAGCCCACCGCCTACGAGGAAGGCCTGCGGCGGAACCTGAACACGCTTCTGAAGCATTTGAAGTGACCCACACCACCTGCAGCCACTCCGCCGCTGACATCGCCGTCTCCGTGCGCGATTTGCGCGTCACGCTCGGCGGGCAGGCCATTTTGCGCGGGGTGAACCTGCACCTGCATCGCGGGCAGCTTGTCGCGCTCATCGGGCCGAACGGCTCGGGCAAGACAACGCTCCTGCGTGCCATCGTCGGCCTGCAAAGGCCCGATTCCGGTGATGTTCGCATCTTCGGCGAGAGCGACTTGAAGAAGGCGCTCCCGCGCGTCGGCTACGTCCCGCAGCGCCTCGCGCTGGACCGCAGCTTCATCCTCAGCGTCCGCGAGTTCCTCGCCCTGCGCCTGCGCGAGACCCAGCACTGGTTCTGGCACCGCAAGCGCGACACCGACGACCGCATCCGGGCCGAGATGGCCGAGCTGGGCGCCGAGTCGTTGCTGGACCGCCCCATCGCCGCGCTTTCCGGCGGCCAGCTCCAGCGCGTGCTCATCGTCTTCGCACTGCTGAAACAGCCCGACCTCCTGCTGCTCGACGAACCCACCGCTGGCGTGGACTCGCCCGGGGAAGAATCCTTCTACGACCTCATCGGCGAAGTGCATCGCAAACACAAACTCACCGTCGTGCTCGTCTCCCACGACCTCTCGATGGTCTATCGCCACGCCTCCTGGGTCTATGCACTCAACGGCGTCGTCTGCTGCGAAGGCTCGCCCGAGCACGTGATGAACGCCGACTCGCTCAAGGAAGCCTACGGATTGAACGTCACGCCGTATCACCACCACAACCATTCGCACGGCCCTGGCGGAGGGACTGTCCAATGAACATCTTCTCCGACATCGAACCCTTCATGCTCCGCGCCTTCGCGGTGGCCGTCGTCATGGGGCCGTTGTGCGCGCTGCTCGGGGTGTTCGTCACGGCGCGGCGCATGGCTTTCTTCAGCGACACCATCGCGCACGGCGCGCTGGCCGGCATCGCGCTGGGCTTTCTGCTCGGCTTCGAGGACCCGACTTGGCCGATGGTCCTCTTCAGCCTGCTCGTGGCGGCGGCGATTCTCTGGCTCAAGGAGCACACAGACCTGCTTACCGACACCATCATGGCGCTCCTCCTCTCCGGCTCCGTGGCGTTCGGCATCATCGTGTTGAGCATGCTGAAGAACAAACGCGGCGAGCTGCACCGCTACCTCTTCGGCGACATCCTCAGCGTCGGCCCGGACGACGTTTGGCTCGCGGTGTTGTTGTGCGCCGCCATCGGCGCATGGCTGTTCACGAAGCTGAGTCCGCTGGCGCTGCTCACGGCTAGCGAGGACCTCGCGCACGTCTGCGGCGTGCGCACGCGCTGGCTGAACTACGGCTTCGTCCTCGTGCTCACCGTCGTCGTGTCGTTGAGCATCCGGCTGCTGGGCATCATCCTCGTCACCTCGCTCGTCGTCATCCCGCCCGCCGCCGCGCGCAACCTCGCGCGCAACCTCCGCCAGCAAATCATCCTCAGCCTCATCATCGGCCTGTTCGGCGGCGCGGCCGGCACCGTGGCGAGCTACCACTGGGACATCCCCTGCGGCCCGGCCATCGTGATGGCCTGCATCGCGGTGTTCATCGTGTCGCTGGTGGTAAGCAAGCTCTGGCTGAACAAACCTGCCTCTACATGAAGAAGCCGGCTCAATCTCACGACCACGACCACGCGGCCGAGCCATTGGCCGACCTGACTTCGCGGTTACGGCAGAAATCGCAGCGCGTCACCGCGCCGCGCCAGGCGATTCTCGCCTTGCTGCGCGAGCATCGGCATCCGATGACGAACAAGGAAATCCACGCCGCGCTGGCGAAGGGTGACTGCGACCTCGCGACCCTCTACCGCTCCATGCATCTGCTCGAAGGAATGGGCATGGTGAAGCGCTTCGACTTCGGCGACGGCGCGGCGCGCTTCGAGTTGGTGACGGGCGACGCGCACGCGCATCACCATCACCTCGTCTGCACCTGCTGCGCGGACATCGTGGAGATTGACGACTGCTTCGCGGCGGAGTTGGAGGCGCGCGTGGCCGCCGCGCACGGATTCAAGACCGTGACGCACAAACTGGAGTTCTTCGGCGTCTGCCCCGACTGCCAACAGGCCGGGCATTCGCACGACAAGGCCAAGCGCTCGCGGCGCAAGCCGTGTGGGTGCTGAGGTGTTAGCCAAAATTTCCGCCTCCTCACCTCGGCGGCTACTTCGCTCCCTCCGCCAAGTCCACGCAGATGAGTTCCTTGTCGTTCCTCATATAGGCGCGTTTGTTCGCGAAGGCTGGGTGTGACCAGACCACGGGCCGCGCGCCGGCGTTGCTGGTCGGTTCGAGCATGTGGGCGCGGCTGATTTCCTCGTAACCCTGCGGCGAGAGCTTCGCGATGATGAGGTCGCCCTTCTCGTTCGCGATGAAGAAGCGGTCGGCCTGCTTGATGAGGAAAGCGTGCGCCCAGCGGTCGTTGCGCCCACCGTTTTCCCCGGTCGCGCCGGTGGCCTTGAAGGTCTCCCAGAGGCGTTCGCCGGTGTCGGCTTTGAGACAACGAAGTTGGCCGTAGCTGCACACGCCGTAGATGTGGCCGTCCTCAAACCACGGGGTGCACATGATGGCGTGCAGCTTGTCGGTGTTGCGTTCGTTGCTGCTCGTGCCGCGCCAGAGGACCTCGGCGGCGGGGCGGTCGGCGGCGAGCTTGAGCATCATCGGGCCGTTGTAGAACGAGGTGATGAAGAGCTTATCTCCCAGCACGCGCGGCGTGGGGACCGTCAGGCCGGAGCGCACGGCGAAGGGTTCGCTCCAATAGACCTTGCCTGTCTCTGGGTCGAGCGAGTTGAGCGACTCGGGATGCCAGATGATGAGCTGCCGCTTGCCGCCAGCTTGAAAAATCATCGGCGGCGCGTAGCCCGGTTCCTTCGCGGACAGCGCGCGCCAGAGTTCCTTACCGGTGTCCTTGTCGAAGGCCATCGCCACGCTGCCTTCGCCGCCGACGAGACAGATGAGTTTATTGCCGTCGAGCAGTGGGTTTGCAGCAAAGCCCCAAATCGGGGTCTTCGCGTTGAAGTCTTTTTTGAACTCGTGCGACCAGATGACTTTTCCATTCTTCGCATCGAGGCAGAACAAATGTCCCTCGGTGCCGAGCGTCCAGACCTTGCCGCCGCTAACGACCGGCGTGGCGCGCGGGCCGGCGGGATAGCTCACGTCGTAGGGACATTCGTATTCGTGCTGCCAGAGAATTTTACCGGTCGCCTCGTCGAGGCAGAGCACGCGTTCGTTGCCGGGGATGACGCCGCGATTGAATGGGTTCGCCGGGTTCTTCGCGCCCTGCGTCAGCACGCGGTCAGTCAGGAAGATTCGTCCGCCTGCCACCGCCGGCCCCGTGTAGCCCGAACCGATAGGCGTGCGCCAACGCACCGGAGGGCCGCCGGCGGGGAAGGATTTGACGATGCCCGTCTCGCGCCAGTGCCCATCGCGCTGGGGGCCCAGCCATTGCGGCCAGTCGTCTGCGCGAAGCGGAGTCGTGAACACGGCGAGACAGAGTGCGAACAGGAGTTGGTGACGCATGGGCCCATTCTAGTGAAGTGGAGTGGCTGGGCGACGACGAAGTGGCAGTGGAGACATTGCCCAATCGTCGCTTTCAGCGGACTGCGCCCGGCCGTCTGGTTGTCGTCAACCTGCGCACGCTTGCCTTCACTTCGCCCGCTCCTACACTCCGCGCGCCAATGCTGAACTTGGACACACTCAACCCCGAGCAACGCGACGCCGTCGAGACGGTGCGCGGGCCAGTGCTCATCCTCGCGGGCGCGGGCACGGGCAAGACGCGGGTCATCACCTTCCGCATCGCGCACATGGTCCAGCGCGGCATCGCGCCGGAGAACATCCTCGCCGTCACCTTCACGAACAAGGCTGCGCGCGAGATGCTCGAACGCGTAAACCAACTCCTTCCCAAGCGTCGCAGCGCAGATGGGGAGAAGCCTTCGCGTCCCACGGTCTCCACCTTCCACTCACTCTGCGTCCGCATCCTGCGGCAACACATCGAACTGCTCGGCTACAAAAAGAACTTCGTCATCTACGACGAGGCGGAACAGCTCGGCGCGATCAAGAAGATCCTCGCCAATGTGTCCGCGAAGGGCGAGCAGACCGACCCGCGCGCGGTGCTCACGCTCTTGAGCAAGTTCAAGAACGGCGGCGCGGCGGCCGAGGCCGCGTTCAAGGACCCGAACGTCTCCGCCCTCGCCGAACACGTCCGCAAGAAATACGAGTCCGCGCTCAAGGCCTGCAACGCGGTGGATTTCGACGACCTCATCCTGCTCACGCTGCGGCTCTTCACCGAGCATCCCGAGGCGCTCGACGCCTGCCGCGCCCGCTTCCGCTACGTGATGGTGGACGAGTATCAAGACACCAACGCCGCGCAGTTCCAGTTGGTCCACGCACTCACGCTCAAGCACCGCAACCTCTGCGTCGTGGGCGACGACGACCAATCCATCTACGGCTGGCGTGGCGCGGAGGTCGCGAACTTGCTCGATCTCGAAAAGCATTACCCCGAGGTGAAGGTCGTGAAGCTGGAGCAGAACTACCGCTCGACGAACACGATTCTCCAAGCCGCCAACGCGGTCATCAAGAACAACGCCCGCCGACGCGGGAAGAACCTCTGGTCGCAGAACGGCCAGGGCACGAAGATTCAACTCCACGCCTTCGACACCGATGACACCGAGGCGCGCACGATCGCTGAGACCATCGAGTTCAAGCGCATGACTCAGCGTGTGCCGTGGGGCGACCAGGCGATTCTCTTCCGCACGAACCTCCAGTCGCGGCCCATCGAGATGGAGCTGCGCAAGGCGGGCATCCGCTACCATCTCATCGGCGGGCAGAGCTTCTTCGACCGGCGCGAAGTGCGCGACTTCCTCGCCTACGTGAAGACGTTCCTAAACCCGCACGACGACATCAGCCTGCTGCGCATCGCCAACGTCCCGGCGCGCGGCCTGAGCGACGTGACGATGGAGCGGTTGCTCGGCGCGAGCCAGGAGCGGAATTGCTCGGTCTTCAGCGCGATGCGCCACACTGACGTGCAAGCAAGCTTTCAAGGCCGTGCCCGCGAGGCGATTCAGGAGTTCCTCGGATTCGTGGAGGAAACCCGCGCGAAGCTCGCCGACGAAGCGTTCGCGGCGAAGTCCGACGCGCTTCAGCAATGGTCCGAGAAGTTTCTCAACGAGACCGGCTACTACAACGAACTCCGCCGCAGCGAGAAGAACCAGGAGAACGCCGAGAACCGCATCCGCAGCCTGCGCGACCTGATTGCCACGATGGACCGCGACGGCGTGGGCAAGCCGATGTCCGACCGGCTCGACGCGTTTCTGGAGAACATCACCCTCGACGCCGACCGCGCCGAGGAGAAGGAAGCCGGCGACGCTGTGACGCTCATCACGATGCACTCGTGCAAGGGCCTGGAGTATCCGCACGTGTATGTCGTGGGTCTGGAGGACGGCCTGCTGCCGCACTCGCGCTCGAAGGTGGAGGGCACGATGGACGAGGAGCGGCGACTCTTCTACGTCGCCATCACGCGCGCGAAGCGGGAGCTGATGATTTCACACTGCGGCGGACGCAAAAAGTATGGTCAGGTGATGCCCTGCCATCCGTCACCCTTCCTCAAGGAGCTTCCCGCGAACCTCATCGAGGACGCGGAGGAGAAGGGCAAGAAACCTGTCACGCAGGCCAGCGCGAAGGACATGTTCGCGGCGATGCGCGCTGCGCTGCAGTAGCCCGTGCCCTGCATCTCCACCGAGAGGCGCCGACTTTCTACTGGCGTGGTGTTGAGCGTCGGTTCATTCCTTCTTCATGCACGCCTTCCTTCACTGCCTGCGACGCGCCTTGCTGCCCGCGTTGTTCGGAGTGCTTTTTAACGCCGCCGCCGCCCCGCGCAACATCCTCTTCATCCTCGCGGACGACCACCGGCACAACGCGTTGTCCTTCATGGGCCATCCGTATCTGGAGACGCCGCATCTGGACCGACTCGCGCGCGGCGGGGTGCATTGCAAGAATGCCTTCGTCACCACGTCGCTGTGCTCGCCGAGCCGGGCGAGCATCCTCACCGGGCTTTACGCGCACGCGCATGGCGTGGTGGACAACTACAACTCCGTCCGCCCTGACCTCGTGTTCTTCCCGCAGCTCCTTCAGCGCGCGGGCTACGAGACGGCGTTCTTCGGCAAGTGGCACATGGGCGAGACGGACGCGCCGCAGCGCGGGTTCGACCACTGGGTCGCGTTCAAGGGCCAGGGCAACTACTGGGCCGACGGCCACGGCACGACGCGCGTGGTGCCGCAGTCCAGTAGCGAGGGCTACAACGTGAATGGCCACCGTGTCCCGCAACGCGGCTACATCACAGACGAGCTGACGGACTTCACGCTGGACTGGCTCAAGGCGCGGAAGTCCGAGAAGCCGTTCTTCGCCTACCTCTCGCACAAGGCGGTGCACTCGGACTTTGTCGCGGCGGACCGGCATCAGGGGCGTTACGCCGGGAAGACCTTCGCGCCGCCGAAGACCTTCGCCGACACGCCGGAGAATTACTTCAACAAGCCCATGTGGGTCCGCAACCAGCGCAACAGCCGGCACGGCGTGGACTTCGGCTACAACCTGCCGAACTTCGAGCTCCAATCGCACCATCGCCGCTACTGCGAGACGCTGCTGGCGGTGGACGACAGCGTGGGCCAGCTCACGCAATGGCTCGCGGAGCGCAAGCTGCTCGACTCGACGCTGGTGGTTTACATGGGCGACAACGGCTTCCACTTCGGCGAGCACGGGCTGATTGACAAGCGCACCGCTTACGAGGCGTCCATGCGCGTGCCGCTGCTGCTCCACTGCCCCGAGCTGTTCAAGGCCGGCACCGTCGTCACGCAGATGGTGGCGAACATAGACATCGCGCCGACACTGCTGGACGTAGCCGCCGATGTCCGGAGGCGGACCTCTGCGAGCAAGGACGTTTCAGAAATCCGCCTCCTCACCTCGGCGGCTACGAAGATGCACGGGCGCAGCTTCCTCCCGCTCGCGCGCGGCGAGGGTGTCCCGGGGCGCGATGCCTTGCTCTACGAATACTACTGGGAGCGCAATTACCCCTACACGCCCACGATGCACGCCGTCCGCACCGACCGCTGGAAATACATTCGCTACCACGGCGTCTGGGACAGGGACGAACTCTACGACCTCGCCGCCGACCCGGACGAAGCGCTCAACCTCATCCACGACCCCGCACACGCCGCGACGGTGAAGCAACTTAACGCCCGCCTCTTCGAGTTGCTCGCCGAGACACAAGGCCAGTCCATGCCGTTGCTGCGGGACTTGGGAGAGACCTACCCGACGCGCAAGCAAGGCGGGGCGAAGGCGGCGGAGTTCCCTGCGCCATTCCTCAAGCCGTGAGATGCTTTGGTGCGGGCGACGAGCCGCCGGACTCCAAAGAAAAGGCCCGGCATCGCTGCCGGGCCTTCGGAAGGTTGAGTGTGTAGCTCAGCGCTGGATACGCGCGGAGCCGCCCTTCGACAGCGACTTCACTTGTTCCACCGTCGCCATCGTCGTGTCGCCGGGGAAGGTGGTGATGAGCGCGCCGTGCGCCCAGCCGAGGTTCACGGCT
>SIBB01000098.1 GCA_009695395.1 Pedosphaera sp.
TACCCCGCCGTCGCGCAATCAAAGGCGAGCGTGGCTGAGGGGCAGATGAAGTTTTATCCCGACCGCTGGACGAAAGTTTACGACCACTGGCTGACGAACATTCAGGACTGGTGCATCAGCCGCCAGCTTTGGTGGGGGCACCGCGTGCCGGTGTGGTATCGCGGCGGCGAAGTCCATTGCGGACTTGAAGCGCCGCAGGGCGAAGGTTGGCAGCAAGACCCCGATGTGCTCGACACGTGGTTCAGCTCGTGGCTGTGGCCCTTCGCTACGATGGGTTGGCCGGAGAAGACCGACACGCTGCGCAAGTTTTATCCAACCACCGACCTCGTCACCGGTCCGGACATCATTTTCTTCTGGGTCGCGCGCATGATCATGGCGGGCTACGAGTTCATGGACGAGCTGCCGTTCAAGAATGTCTATTTCACCGGCATCATCCGCGACAAGCAGGGCCGCAAGATGTCGAAGACGCTCGGCAATTCGCCCGACCCGCTCGACCTCATCGCTCGCTACGGCGCGGACGCTTTGCGATTCGGCACGATGCGCAGCGCGCCGCTCGGTCAGGACGTGCTCTTCGACGAGAAGGACGTGGAGCTGGGCCGCAACTTCTGCAACAAGCTCTGGAACGCCTGCCGCTTCCGCCAGATGCAGGGCGGCGAGGTCCAGGGGGAGATGGACGCGAAACTCCTCTCCAGCGATGACCAGTGGATTCTCCTCCGACTCGACCTCGCCATCCGCGAAGTCACCGACGCGCTCGCGAGCTACAACTTCGCCCTCGCCGTGCAGACGCTCTACCGCTTCTTCTGGAGCGAGTATTGCGACTGGTATGTGGAGGCGAGCAAGGCGGCGTTCTTCGGCGAAGACGCCACGCTGAAGGCCAACAAAGTCGCCGTCATCGACTTCGTCCTCTCGCACCTGCTGCGGATGTTCCACCCGCTACTGCCCTTCATCACCGAGGAGCTGTGGCACGGGATGGGTTACTCGGCGGATATGCCCGAGGACCAGGGTGGCAAGACCCTCATGTTCGCCCACTGGCCTAAGCCGCTGTCTGCCGACGAGAAGGAAGCCTGGGGCCTCGACGAAACCGTGGAGACGTTCGCGAACGCGAAGTTCGAACTCGTCACGCAGGGCCGCAATCTGAAGACGCAGTTCAACATCGGCGCGGGCAAGAAGGGCAAGTTCACCCTCAAGCCCGCCGGCAATCTCGCTGCGGGCGAGGCCGAAGTGCTCCGCCTGCTTCTCAGCGCCGAGGCGCTCGAACTCGATCCCAATTACGCGCCCAAGAAAGGCACGCCCACCGCGCTGACTAAGCTCGGCGAACTCTATCTGCCGCTGGACGGTCTCGTTGACATGGAAGCCGAGAGCGCGCGACTGGCGAAGGACGCTGCGAAGATCCAGTCCGAGATTGAGAAGGTGGAACAGAAGCTCGCCAACCCGAGCTTCGCGCAGAAGGTCCCGCCCGCCGTGCTGGACGAGCACCGGCAACGCCTCGCCGACTGGCAGACGAAGCTCTCTCAGACGAAGGCGGCTATTGACGCGCTTGGGTAGGACCGCAGACCCCCAAGTCCGCATCTTGCTCCAGTGAGCCTCTTCACACGGACGTAGGCGTCCGTGCTCCAAAGCAAACGGGCCGACTTGGTCAAGTCGGCCCGTTTGGTGAACTGCTTGCCTTACCCGGCGCTACTTCTTCTTGTCGTTCGCTTTCTTGGCCTTCGTCTTGGCGTCTTCCTTCTTGTCCTCTTTCTTCTCGTCGGCCTTGGGCGCGTCGGGCTTTTTCTCGTCCTTCTTGGCGGCGTCGGCTGCCTTCTTGGCATCCTCGGCTTTCTTGTCCACCTCGGCCTTGGCGGCGGTGGCAGCGGCAAAGGCTTTTAGGTCCGCGCCATTATCAATGCGAGCAGCGGGCAGGGCTTTCTTCAACTCGGCCACACCAGCGTCGGTGACCTTCGACTCGAAGAGGTAAACATTTTGAAGCTTCTTCAGCCCGGCGAGTTGCTTGACGCCGGCGTCCGTGACCTGCGTGCCGACGAGGTTGATGTATTCGAGATTCGCGAGGGTCTTCAGCCCCGCAAGGCTGGAGTCCTTCACGGTGGCGTTGGCGAGGTTGAGGCGGCGGAGGTTGGTGAGTTTACCCAACTTCGCCAAATCGGCGTCGGTGAGTTCCACGCCCGCCGCGTTAAGCTCAAGCAGGTTGCTCACGTCCTTGATCTGATCCCAAACCTTCGCGTCGAACTTCTTGCCGACGACGCGGAGGTTGATGTAGCGCCAGTTGCTGCCCTGGGCAATTTCGCGCGCGGTGATACCAGCCTTCGCAAGTTCGGCGACGGCTTTGGTCTCGCCGGATGTGGCCTTGGGGGCGGGCGGAAGTTCCTTTTCCTTCTTAGCGGTCGCACCGCCGATCGGCGTGAGCTTCAAGCCCGTCGGCCAGTCCGCGCCGGAGTCAATCCACGCCTTGATGAGGTCGGTGGTGGCTTTGGAGAGCGGCTCGCCCTTGGGCGGCATAATGTCGTCGTGGCCCTTGGCGAGGGTGATGACTTTGTAGATGCGGCTGTCGGCGGACTTGCCGGGGACGAGGCTGACGAGGCCGCTTTCGCCGCCCTTGAAGGCCGTGTCCTTGCCGTCGAGGCGCAACTTGCCCTTCTGCTTCTCGGGCCCGTGGCATTCGAGGCAGTTCTTGGCGAAGATGGGACCGATGTCTTTGGCGAAGTCGGGCTTGCCGGCGGCGAAGGAAGTCGCGGTGCTCAAGGCGGCGATGGCAAACAGTGGCGTTATCAGTTTCATATGTGGTGCGATTTCAGCGAAGGTTCAGACGGAATGCAAGCGCGGCGGATTCTAGTGATGTCGCGGCATCAAGCAACCTCCGAACGCAGCATCCGAGCGGCCTCGGCTTCGTTGCACAGTTTCTTGTAAGCCTCGTCGATGCTCACCACCGCGCCGGAGCCGGGGGCGAAGCCGCAGTCGGGGTTCAACGTGATGCGTTCGGGGGCGAGGAACTTCAACGCCTGCCGCACCCGCGCGGCGATGGTCTCCGCCGAATCAATCTTGCCCGGCGTCACGTCCACGCAGCCGAGGCCGATTTCCAGGTCCTCGCGCAACTCCTTGAACACTGCCATGTCGCCCGCGCTGGGTGTGGTGAACTCCATCGTGAGGTGATGCACCTTCAGCCGATTCAGGTGGCGGATGATGGGGCCGTAGCCGCCGCCGTGCTCGACCTCGCCGCGCGCGCGTCCGCCGGCGCGACGGCACAGGTGCACGGCAATCTTGATGCCGCTCACGTCACTGACGACTTCGTTAATCATGTCCACGGCGAACGCGGCGGCGGCGTCCGGGTCGGAATACTTCGCGCGCACTTCCGGGTCCACGAAGAGGCAGAGGTGCGGGTCGTCAATCTGCGCGATGTCCGCCCCGGCGTCGCGGATGAGTTCCAGTTCGCGACGCAGCACCGGCACGCAGGCGCGGACAAAGTCGTTGCGATTCGGGTAGGCCTTCGCGGACTTCTCCGCACTCCACATGCGTTCGCCGAGAAGCGCTGGCGAGGGCAGCGTGGACTTGATGAGCCGCTTGGTGATGGTCTTGAGAAACGTCACTTCGTTCGCGATGAAGCCGGGCGTCTTCGGCGCGAGCTTGTCCACGACGAGCGTGAAGGGCCGGCCATCGGGCAGCGCGCCCAGCTCAAAACCGTGCGCCAACTCGGCAATGACGCCGATGTAGGACTTGCGCCACCACTCGCCGTCCGTGAGCACGTCAATGCCCGCGTGCTCCTGCATCGCCACGGCAAAGCGCACGGCGGCCTCCATCTCGGCGCGGTAACGCTCCGGCGCGAGCGGCGGCCGGTCGTTGATGAGGTCGAGCACGAACGCGGGCCGTGGCAGCGAGCCGACGACGGAGGTGGGGAAGAGTAATTTGCTCATAAGGAAGCGGTTTGTTTAGCCACGGATGAAACACGGTTAACTCCACGTCCCATGCCTTCATCTGTGTTTAATCCGTGTTTCATCTGTGGCCAAAAAATCATTTTACTCCCCACGCCAGTGACGTTGGGCCAGTTCGAAATCCTCCTGCGTGTCCACTTCCATGTAGTTGCCCGGCGTGTCGGCGTGGGCGAAGGGGATGCCGGCCTCAACCATTTCTTGGAACAGCAGAATCAAATACGCCTTCTCGAAGACCGACGCCTCGCGCCACGGCTTGCCGGCGTGGCTGGCGCGGACGCGATGGAAGTGTTCGCGTAGACGCTTCGCGCCGGCGGGCGTGAACTTCGCGATGCCGGTGTATTCGCCGTGCGCTTCGGGCGGCGGTATGGCGCGATGCACGCGCGTGACGTGGCCGTTCTGCACGGTGACTTTCTCGCCATCATCGGGCGGGTGCTGCGTGCGGTGCTGGTAACGCTCCAGCCAGCGCGTGTCCACCGAGAGCGCGATGTCGGCGGGACTGGCTAGCACACGGCGGATGACGTCGCTGGAGAAGAGAATGTCCGAGTAACAGCAGATGAAACCTTCGTCCATCACGTCCTCCGCGTGCATGAGCGAGGCGAGAATGTTGTTGTGCTCCCAGCCCGCGTTGTGGCGGAAGGTGAACTGCGGGTAGTCGCGCCGCACCTTCTCAATCTGGTAGCCGCCGATGAAGCAGATGTCCGTCACGCCCGCGCCGGCGAAGGAGCCCAGCGCCCAGTCGAGCAGGCGTTTGCCCTGCACCTCGGCGTAGCACTTCGGCGAGTCGGCGGTGGTCGGCATCAAGCGCCGCCCGCGGCCCGCCCCGATGATGATGGCACGCATGGTTTTGTTTGAGTCAGCATGAAACACCGGCAGGCGGGTGAGGAGAACATTTTTTCTGCGCATTTTGTTTGTCCACCCGACGGACTTGCTGCGACTAACTATCTGACTGCGGAATTTCATTCAGCCATGAGCGACCCGGTGGAAAAACTTTGCCGACTGGCCCGGACAGGCGACCGCGCCGCCGCCGGCGAACTCATCGTGCTGCATTACCAGAAGACCTTCGCGTGGTTCCACCGGCTCTCCGGCAACGAGCACGACGCGGCTGACCTCACGCAGAAGACCTTCGCGAAGGCCTGGCCGGCGCTTGCGGCGTTCGAGGGCCGTTCGAGCTTCTCCACCTGGCTGCACGGGATTGGCCACCACGTCTATGTTGACTGGCGTCGCCGGAAGAACTTTTCCGAGCCGCGCACGGAAGAATGGTGGGAGACGTGCATGGCCGACGGCCCCAGTCCGTTCGAGGACGCCATGGAGCGCGACCTCGCCCGCCGCCTCTACACTGCGGTCGAGCGCCTGGACGAGCCGGCGCGCGAAGTCATCCACCTGCACTACTATCAACGGCTCTCGCTTCAGGAGACCGCCGAGGTGTTGGACATTGCCACCAGCACCGTCAAATACCGCCTGCGCGGCGCGCTCGATGCGCTCCGCTCACACACCGCCGAACCACGCCTTCCGGGACTTAAACCAAACGCACTATGAACGACACCCAACTCGAAGCCGTGCTCCGCAAGGCACCGGCCAAGCCCGCGCCAGCGGGGTTGCTCGACAAACTGGAAGCGGACATTGCCCTGCCCCGTCCGGAAACCGCTCGCGCGGATTGGCGCGACGCCGTGCCGTGGTGGCGACGCTGGTCGCTGGCCTGGGCCTGCGTTGTGCTCGCTGCGATTACAACGCTTGCCGTGCAGCAACGGACCATCACGCGGCTGCGCGAGGACATCGCATCGTTGCGCATTGGAGCGGCAGGCTTGGAGCAACTGGTTCTGGAGAACAAGCAGCTTGCCGCGTTGCGCGTTCAGCACCGCGAGCTGGAGTCGCTGCGCCGGGACCATCTGGACTTGCAGCGATTGCGGCAGGAAGTCGCCCAACTGCGGGCACAGGCGCAGGAGCTGGCCGCGCTGCAAGCCGAGAACCAGCGCCTCCTCGCAGAAAAGCGGCAGGTCGCCCGCGCAGCCATTGGCACCGCGAGCGAGCCGGACCTGTTCGCTCAGGCCAATGCACGGGACCAGACAATCAAATGCGCGACCAACCTCAAGCAAATCGGACTGGCAGCAGTCGTCTGGTCGAGGTCAAACCAGCGCGACAACGTGTTTCCGCCGGACTTCCTCTCGATGAAGAAAGAGCTTGGCTCGGGAAAATATCTTGTCTGCCCATCCGACACCGCACGGAGCCTGGAAACGATGGCCGACTGGGCTGCTGTCACGTCGGCGGCAATCACCTACGAGATGATTTCGCCCGACCTTAAGAGAACGAATGCGTCCAACATCATCTTCGCCCGCTGCCCTATCCACGGCACGTTGGTGTTGTATGACGGGAGCGTGCAGCAAATGGGCGACAAGGCCCGTGGTAAGCTCGCGCCCGGCGCGACGATTGATAGTCTTCACCAGAACAAACCCTGACCGTGAAGCGCATCCTGTCCTTTATATTTCTGGCCGGACTTTTCGCAGCCGTGCACGTGCAGTCGCGCACCACCGCCGCGTTGCGGCGTGAACATGAAACGCTCGCCATCGCCGCGCGCGCCGTGGAGCGGTTGGCGCGGGAGAACGCCGAGATTCCAGCGCTGCGTGCCGAGGGAGACGAAGCGCGACGCCTGCGGTCGGCGAACGAGGAACTTCACGCGCTGCGCAACGAGGTCACGCAGCTTCGCCGCGTCCAACCCGAGCTGGCGGCGCAGCGCACCGAGAACGAGCGGCTCAAGATGGAGAAAACGAAGGGTTTCACGCAGCCGCTGCGTCTAGCCGAAATGCCCGGCTTCGTGTCGAGTGCGGCGCTCGCGCCCGTGGGTTTCGCCACGCCGGAGGCGACGGTGCAAACCTCGTTCTGGGCGCTACGCGAAGGAGACCTCAAGCGCTATGCCGAGTGCTACCCTCCGGAGATGCGGCTGGATATGCTGAAGAGTTTGGAGGCGCTGACCGAGTCTCAGCGCGACGAAAGAGTTCGCGAAGGGCAGCGGATGGCTTCAGCCGGTTTCCGCATCACCGCCAAAAGCACCGCCTCGACAAATGAAGTGATGGTGCGCGTCCAAATGACTGAGGGTGGAAAAACTCTCGGAATGTTCCTCAAGCTCTACGGAGAGGAGTGGAAGCTCGGCCAATTCACTCCGAAGTAATCAGAGATTCGCTATGACTCGCGTTTCCCCTCCGCCTTCCACAGGCACGCGATGACCACCGCGCCAGCGAAGGCGCACGCGGCCCAGAACTTCACGGCGAACGGCCAGCCGTGGTCCTGCGCGATGTGGCCGGTGAGCTTGTCGCCGGCAGCCGCGCCCATGTAGCCCATGAAGTTCACGAAGCCCGCCGCAGCAGCCGCCGTGCCGCGTCGCGCGAGGTCCACGGGGAGCGTGCCGACGAGGAGCACTTGCGGCCCGAAGATGCAGAAGCCGATGAAGAACAGCATCGTCACGCTCGCGCCGAAGCCCCAGTGAATCACCGTGTCGTAGCCCAGCGCGAGAGCCCCGAGCGCGAGCAGCAGCATCGTGATGACCGGCACGCGCCGCCCGCCGAAGAAGCGGTCCGTGGCCCAGCCGGACAGATACGCGCCCGCGATGCCGCCGAACGGCAGCACGGCGTATTTGAACGCGGCGGAACTCACGCTCGCGCCCTGGACCTCCTTCAAGTGCGTCACGCCCCAATCGGTGAAGCCGTAGCGGCAGGCGTCCAGCAGGCACAGCGCGACGGCCACGAACCACAGCGACGGATTCGAGAGCGTGGTGGCGAGGTTTTCACGAAAGGAGTTTGGCGTGGTGGGCAGCGGATGCGCGGCGCTTGGCTCCAAGTTCGCGTCCTCCGGAGATTCCTTGAGAAACACCAGCATGTGAATCGCGCTCGCGACAAGCAGCCCCGCCGGCACGTAGAGCGCGCCGCGCCAGCCGAACTTCTCCGCCGCCCAGCCTGCGACCACAAATGTCAGCGCGCCGCAAAGCTGGTAGCCCGTGCCGATGATGCCGATGGCCCGCCCGCGCTGGAGCGGCGGAAACCAGTTTGCGCCGACCTTCATCGTGGGCGGCCAGCCGAGCGCCTGCACGTAGCCGTTGCAGGCCCACACGAAGATGAGGAAGTAGAGCGCCGTGCCGAAACCGAAGGCGATGTTCAGCCCCGCCGACGCGAGCAGTCCCAGCGCGAGCAGCTTGCGCGGCGGGAGACGCTCGGCGAGCTGGCCGTTGATGAACTGCCCGACGCCATACGCGAGCTTCAACGCCATGAGCACCGTGCCGAGCTGGTTTTTGTCGAGGTTGAGTTCCTTGCCGATGCCTGGGAGCGCGATGCCGAGATTGTTCCGGCAGAAGTAAAACGAGCCGTAGGTGAGCCAGAGCACCCACAGCACAGTGCGTTGATGCGATGAGAACGAGCCGGCGGGCGTCGTCTGGCTGGTGGAATTCAAGTGCGCAGAGGGAAGCGAATGCGCCGAGCTACGTCAACTCTGTGCTCAGCATCGTGCTCAGCAGCGCTAAAACGTGGAGTGTCGGCTTCCAGCCGGCTTGCCGCGTCCAGCAAGGAGCAGGAGGAATGTGGCTTGGTGTGGTGGAGTAGCCGCCGCCTCGCTACTCCTTACGACCAACGCCGGCTTGGAAGCCGGCGCTCCGTCAACTCCGCGTTCAATAGTCCGCGATGGAGCCATCCTTGAGCTTCGCGCCGGGCCACTTGTAGGTCTGCGGCTTCTTCGCTTCCTCATCGAGAATCTTCGCGTCCATCTCGACGCCGAGGCCGACGCCCTTGGGCAGGGCGACGTAGCCGTCCTTGTCCACCGACCAGTCTATCATGGCGATGCCACGGGGGTTGAAGCCCATGTTCGTGGGGTAGAACTCATGGATGAGGAAGAGCGGCGTGGCGGCGGTCGCGTGGATGCTCGCGGAGATGCCGAGGTTGCTCGCGGTGCAATGCGGCGCGAGCGGCACCATGTAAGTCTCGGCCAGCGCGGCAATCTTCCGCATCTGTGAAATGCCGCCGGTGTGGCAGCAATCGGGCTGGAGGATGTCAATGCAGCGCTCCTGCAAATACGGGATCATCCCCCAGATCGTGCGGTCGCGTTCGCCCGTCGCGAGCGGGATGTTGATGGCGGCCTTGAGGCGTTTGAAGACCTCGATGTTTCCGGGCACGGCGGGCTCCTCGATGAAGAGGAGGTCGTAGGGTTTGAGCGCGCTGGCGAGCTGGATGAGCGTCGCGGGCGGCACGGCGCAATGAGCGTCGAACATCACCGCGCCGTCGGGACCGACCCGTTCGCGGGCGTCGGCGATGGCCTTAACCATGCGCTGGATGTCGGCGGGCGTGCCGGAGTGTTCGTAGATGCCGTGCGGCGGAACCTTCTGCGCCTTGGGGGTGTGATAGACGCGGATGCGGTCGCGCACCGGGCCGCCGAGCAGTCTGTAAACGGGCACGCCCCAAAGTTTCCCGGCCAAATCCCACAGCGCGATGTCAATGCCCGCGATGACGTGGACCATGAACGGCCCGCCGCGGATGTCGCGGTGCGCGCGGTAGAGCTTCTGCCAGAGGTGCTCGATGCGCGTGGGGTTCTCGTCCTTGAGCAGCTCATAGAGTGATTCCAGCAACGTGATCGCCACGCGGATGTCCGTGCCTTTGATTTCGCCCCAGCCGCTGACGCCGTGGTTGGTATCAATGCGGATGAACAGGACCGGATTGATCCACCATGCCTTGTAGCCGGTGATGCGGATGGAACTCGTCTTGTCCGCGACGGTGACGGCGGGGTTGCGCTCGGCGCAGAGCGCGTCCTGCACCATGGCTAAGCCCGTGGCGGCGGCGGCACCCA
>SIBB01000099.1 GCA_009695395.1 Pedosphaera sp.
CGGCTCGGGCAAGGTGTAATAGCCGGTGTGATCGCCGAACGGGCCTTCGTCGCGCAGCGGCTCGATCGGGTCAACGTAGCCTTCGATGACGAAGTCTGAATTCGCCGGAACCTCCAGATCGTTGGTCTCGCACTTCACGAGTTCGACGGATTTTTTGCGGAGGTAACCAGCGAGGAGAAATTCGTCCAGGCCGTCGGGCAACGGCGCGGTGGCGGCGAAGGTGAACACGGGATCGCCGCCGAGGAAAATGGCGACGGGCATGCGCGTGCCGGTTTCGTAGTAGCGGCGTCCGTGGCGCGCGCCGACTTTCTGGAGCTGCCAGTGCATGCCGGTGGTGCGGTCGTCGTAAATCTGGATGCGATACATGCCGACGTTGCGCTCGCCGGTGTCGGGGTCGCGCGTGACCACGCAGGGAAGTGTCACGAATCTTCCTCCGTCCAAGGGCCAACACTTCAGGATGGGGATGTCGAGGAGTGTTGGTGACGCGGGGGTCTGGTGCCTGGCGTCCGGGGTCTGGGGGGCGGCCGGCCAAGGCTCAGTGCGGCTGGGAGGGGCGTCGAACTTGTGGATCACTTCCTTGCACGGGCCGTCTTTGACCCGCTTCGGTTTCGCGTGGCGAAGATCAAGCGCGGTGCCGAGGAGCTTCATCGTCTCGCGCAAGGAGGTCGGTGGCTTGGCCTTCATGAGCACGCCGAGTTCAGCAGCGGCTTCGTCCACGGAGTTAACGCCGAGGCTCATGGCCATGCGTTTGTGCGAGCCAAGCGTATTGATGGCGACGGGGAAGGGCGAGACGACTCCATTGACCGTGGGTTTCTCGATCAGGAGCGCCTTGCCACCGCCGGGCTTCTTCATCTCGCGGTCGGCTAGTTCGGTGATTTCCAACTCGGTGGCGATAGGTTGCGAGATGCGACGGAGTTCACCGGCGCGGTCGAGCGCGTTGACCCAGTCGCGGAAGGATTCAAATGCCATGCGTTGAGCCTAACAGGCTGCTGCCTGGATGCAATTCGGCGGACGGAGAGGCCGGACGACTGCACTTCGTCAGTATCGGCTGTCGTCTGCGCGAGGCGCGTGGTAAATTCTGTGGGTGTCCAATCCGCTCGTGCCGGCCTCGACTGACAGCTCCGACTTGGAGCTGTCTATTGTGATGCCGTGCCTGAACGAGGCGGAGACCTTGCCCAGATGCATCGCGAAGGCGCAGAGGTTTCTTCAGGCGCACGGCATCTCCGGGGAAGTAATCGTGGCGGACAATGGCAGCGAGGATGCTTCGCCGAGACTCGCTGCCGAGCTTGGGGCACGCGTCGTGGTGGTGGCGGAACGCGGCTACGGGAACGCCCTGCGCGGCGGCATCGCGGCGGCACGCGGTCGGTTCGTGGTCATGGGAGACGCGGATGACAGCTACGACTTCGCAGCACTTGGCGCGTTCATCGAGAAACTCCGTGCGGGCGCTGACTTGGTGCAGGGATGTCGCTTGCCGGCAGGTGGAGGAATTATCGCTCCCGAGGCGATGCCGCCGTCCCATCGCTGGGTCGGCAACCCGCTTTTCTCGGCGCTTGCGAGGCGGATGTTCCGTGTGCCGGTGAACGACATCTACTGCGGGCTTCGGGGTTTCCGGCGTGAGCTGATTCCAACGCTCGGCTTGCGCTGCGAAGGAATGGAATTCGCGACGGAGATGCTCATCAGGGCGAGCTTGCGCGGGGCGCGCATCGAGGAAGTTCCCATCACGCTGCATCGCGACGGGCGGACGGCGCACCCGCCGCATCTGCGGACCTTCCGCGACGGCTGGCGGACGCTGCGGTTCTTCCTCATCTGCAGTCCGCGCTGGCTGTTTGTTTATCCGGGCTTGCTACTGCTGGCGCTGGGAGCGCTGGGCTTCGGCGTGGCGATGCCGGGACTGACATTTTTCGGAGCGACTTTTGATGCGCACACACTGCTGTTCGCGAGCTTGGCGATGATGGTCGGTTATCAAGCTGTTCTCTTTGGCTGGCTGGCGCGGACACTTGCGGCGCGGGAAGGTTTTTTGCCCGAGACGCGAGTGCTCGGCTGGTTGCGCGAGGTGATATCGCTTGAACGTGGATTGATCGTGGGCGCTCTGGTGTTGCTTGGCGGCGTCGGCCTGCTGTTGGCGGCGGTGGCGCAGTGGCGCACGGCGGGTTTCGGTCGGCTCGATTATGCGCACACGATGCGCTGGGTGATTCCCGGCGTGACGCTGACTGCTCTGGGTTTTCAGACCGTGCTCGCGAGCTTCTTCGTCGCGGTGCTGGGCTCGTATCGCCGATGACGACGGCAGCCTGCAACCATCGGGCATGAAACCGCTGCAACAACTGCACACGGGGTTGGTCCATCCGCGCCGCGTGCGGGTGCTGGCCGCGCTCATCGCGCCGTGGCTGCCGCAGGGTGGCAAGGTGCTGGATGTCGGTTGTGGCGACGGCGCGTTGGCGGCTGCCATCGGAGAGATCCGGCCAGACTTGCACATCTGCGGGATTGACGTGCTGGTGCGTCCGGCGGCGCGGATTCCAGTCACGCAGTTCGATGGCCAGACGATCCCACACGGCGACGCGAGTTTCGATTTAGCCCTGCTGGTGGATGTGCTGCATCACACCGAAACGCCGGGCGTGCTGTTGCGCGAAGCTGGGCGTGTCGCGCGGACGCTGGTGGTGAAGGACCACACGCTCACTGGCTGTCTGGCCGGACCCACCCTGCGCGTGATGGATTGGGTGGGCAACGCGGCGCACGAGGTTGCGCTGCCTTACAACTACCAGACGCAGGCGCAGTGGCGGGAGACTTTCGCGTCGCTAGGATTGCGGGTTGAGGAATGGCGAACTGACTTGCGACTCTATCCTTGGTTTGCCGACTGGTTTTTCGGGCGGCAACTCCACTTGTTGGCTCGCCTGAGGCAGGAGAGGCCAGCGTGAGCGCATCGGACAAAGCCACGGAAGCGTGGGAGTCGGCTTACCTGCGGTTCGAGACTCCAGAGGAGGAGATCGCGAAGTTCACCCGGCGACTATTGCAACTCGGCGCGCGCCAGTGGCCGCGGGATGCGGCGGTGCTGGAGCTGTTCTGCGGCCGCGGAAACGGTCTGCGCGCGATGGCGCAGTTGGGCTTTGTTCGGCTTGCGGGTGTGGATATTTCGCAACGGTTGCTGGCCTTGTGTCCTCCGGAGCACGGCCGCCATTGTGCGGATTGCCGGACGCTGCCATTCGTGACGGCGAGCCAGGACATATTGATCGTGCAAGGCGGACTGCATCATCTTGCGGCGTTGCCGGAAGATATGGAAAAGGTGATGGCGGAGGCGTCGCGGGTGTTGCGTCCCGGCGGGCGATTCGTCGTGGTTGAGCCGTGGCTGACGCCGTTCCTTTCGCTGGTTCACGCGGGGTGCCGGCAGTCATGGCTGCGCAAGATTTCGGCCAAGATAGATGCGCTGGCGGAAATGATCGATGGCGAGCGCTCCACTTACGAGCAATGGCTGGGGCAACCAGAGGCAGTGTTGGGGAGTCTCGAAGCAAGTTTCATCACAGAGCGAAAAAGTATTGGCTGGGGAAAACTGATGTGGGTGGGGCGGCGGAATGGGGAATGGGGAATGGGGAATGGGGAATCGGGAAATCGTGCATCGCGCGCGGTGGCTGACGTGCGACGGGAGGGCAGGGGAGGGTGAAGCTCGAGAGTCAATTGCGTTGGGTGTTCGCTGTGCAAGCCGTCCTGCTCGCGGTCGCGGCGTGGCGGAATCTGCACCAACTCAATCCCGACGCGATCGCATACATGCGCATCGCAGGCTACTACGCAAACGGACAGACCGAACTGGCCGTGACGGGTTATTGGGGGCCGCTCTTGAGCTGGCTGATGGTGCCACTGCTGAAGGTGGGCGCGCCCCCGCTGGTGGCGGCGCGTGTGGCGATGGTGGTGTCGGGCGTGGTTTTTCTAGCTGGAGCCGTGGCCGTGTTTCGAGTGTTTCGGCTGCCGCGTGTTGCGCTGTTGACGGGTGCGTGGGTGGCAGGGGGCTGGTCGGTGTTCTGGTCGGTTAGAAATATCACGCCGGATTTGTTGATGGCGGGGCTGGTGGCGCTGGCGGTGAGTGCAACCATGGAATTGTTTCTGCGCCGTAGCCGCCGAGGTGAGGAGGCGGAGCATGTTGGCAGAACGCGAATCCGCATCCTGACCTCGGCGGCTACGGCCGGGCTGTGGTGGGGGTTGGCGTATCTGGCGAAGGCTGTGGCGCTGCCTCTTGCGCTCGCGGCGGCGGCGGGGCTCGCGGTGTTTGCGATGATTGAACGGCGAGAGTTGCGCGCGGAGCTGGCGGCGCGGCTGGGGATGGTCTGCATTTGCACTGCGATGGTCGCGGCACCGTGGATTGGAGTGTTGTCCCAGCACTACGGGAGATTCACCTTCTCGACGACAGGCCCCATCGCACATGCGCTGGCGGGGCGGGGCGAGAAGGCGGGTTTTCACCCCGCGATGAAGACGCTGCACCAGCCGGAAGCAGGGAGGGTGACGCAGTGGGAGGAGCCCTCACGGATGGCGTATCAGCGGTGGTCGCCGTTCGCGAGCGAGGAAAACTTCCGGCACCAATTAACGGTCATCGGTGGGAACATCGGCGTTTGCTGGGATTGGCTGAACCCGTGGCGTGCGTGGGTAGCTGGGGCAGATTCGCCTCCGTGGCGGCGGTGGCTGGGCACATTTGACTTACTGGGAATCAGCGGGATGGCGGTGCTGCTCGCGGGCGGTTGTGCCGTGAGAAACCGGCATCGGCTACGACGCGTGCGCTGGTGCTGGGCACTGGTGCCGGTGGCTGCGCTGGGTGGTTTATATCTGCCGTTCTTTGTGATGGCGGAAGACAATCGGTATTTTTATACGGTGCTGCCGTTCCTGTGGGTGCTCGCCGTTGGAGCGTCGGGCTGGGCGGCGCGTAGGAAGAGCCGCGTCGTAGGCGGCACACGGCAGCTTGCTTTCCGCATTGTGAGCCTCGCATTCGTAACGACCGCGTTGGCATGGCTGGCGGTTGCGTTGGTCCGAATCCCCAATCAAGCGAGCCGCGCGGCGCATGAGATTGCAGTGCAGCTGAAGCTCAGCGGTCATGTCGGCCCGGTGGCCGGAAGCGGGCTGCTGCCCGGTGGCCGCACGGGGCTTTACACGGCGTTCCTGCTGGGCGAGCGGTGGCTGGGGGATGATTCGATGGCCGGGCCGGAAGCGTTTCTTGCCAGCGGGGCAACTGTGGTCGTGGTGCGGCGATCCAGCCATGCTGATTTGTTTGCGCGAAATCCGAGTTGGCATTTGGCTGGGCGAAGTGCATCCGAGGAGGTTCTGTATTTTGTCCGGGCAACTCCATGAGTGAATCCAAGACTTTGGGCTGGAAATTATTCCAGCGGTTCTGTTTCCTTGGCCTGTCGCTCCGAAATGAGATCCATTCCGTGTGCGGCTAGGCAGGTTAGTAAACGACAACAATGCAATACTGGCTGGAAACAGATGGCGGGGAGCAATTCCCGCTGCAAGGCACCTGCACGATCGGGCGCCTGCCTGAGAACACGATGGCGATCAACGACGGCGAGGTCTCTCGGCGGCACGCCATCATCCACGCGCAGGGCGACGGCGGTTACTACATGGTAGACCTCGGCAGCCGCAACGGCACCATTCTCAACGGCCAGCGCATGCGGATGCCGGCGCAACTCAAGGACAACGACCGTATCCAGATTTCCACGACAAGCCTTGTCTTCCGCGCGAGCGAGCCGCCAGGTGGCGAGGGCGAGGAGGCGATGATGACCATCGCCGCCGCGCACCAGACGGCGAAGTCCGGGATGTGCTGGATGCTGGTGGCGGACATCTGCCATTTCACGAAGATGAGCCAGACCATGCCGCAGGACGACCTGGCGCAGATGGTCGGCAAGTGGGTTCTAGCCTGCAAGCAGACCATTGAGAAGTCGCAGGGACACATCAACAAATACCTCGGCGATGGCTACCTCGCCTTCTGGCCGATGGACATCACCAAGCCCGATGCCATCGCAGCCACTATCAACGCGCTTCGGGCGCAGCAGGCGACGATCACCAACATGAAGTTTCGCATCGTGATCCATTACGCGCAGGTTCGGATGGACAGCTCGCTGCAACAGGGTGAGGACAATCTCATCGGGCCGCAGGTCAACTTCGTCTTCCGCATGGAGAAGGTGTGCGGCGCGTTGAATCAGTTCTGCCTACTCAGCGAGGCGTCGGCGACGGAGCTTCAGCCTTACTTTGAGATAACGGCGCAGGGCGCACACGCGCTGGGTGGCTTCCAAGGCGAACACAACATGTATTCGTGTTGAGCGCGGAGCACAGGCGGGAGTGGAGACGAGTTTCCACCACACAATGCACCTCATGGCATCGGCGGCTACTGGTTTCGTGCGTCCCAATCCTTCCAGAAAACCACGGGAGTTTTTGAGCGCGACCACGCGTCCTCCGGCACGTAGAAATCAAGGTGCTTAAGCTTTGGGAGCTGGCGCAGGGCAACCACGGTCGGAGATGGGAATGGCACGGCAAGTTGCTCCAAGTCCTGACATTCCCAAAGAGGGCTCAGGTCGGGCTGGGTGGGCAGGCTGTCCATGCGCAGCACCTTGAGAGGCATCCCCGCGAGGGGAGCTAGGCTGGCGATGGGGGATCTGGACAGGTTCAAGTATTGGAGCGGCGCGCCCCTCAGTGCATCCAGGCTGCTCACGCGGGTTTCCGCCAAATCCAATTCCACGGTGAGTGGCGCACCGCGCAGCGCCCCGATGTCTGATATTTGCGTCAGCGCCAGTTTGAGCACGTCCAGTGGTAAACCAGCCAGCGGGGCGATGGTCGTGATGCCCGTCTCACGCAAGTCCAGCAGGCGTAGCGAGTTCATGCCCGCCAGGGGCGCGAGGTTCTCCACTGGCGTTTTGGAGCAGTCGAGGTGCTGGAGCCGCATTCCCTTCAAGGCCGAGATGTCGCGCACGATGGTCTTGCGCATGATGTTCGTGACGAGGGGCATGTTCGTCAGGGCGGAGATTTGGCTGACGGTGTTGCTGCTGAAATTCAAGAATTGCAACGGAGCTCCTCGAAGCGGATCGAGATTGATCACCTTGGTGCTCTCGATGTTTAGCGAGCGGAGTGGCATTCCGGCGAGTGCCGTGAGGTCTCGTGTGGGCGTGCGGGAGGCATCGAGCCATTCCAGCTTGATGCCGATGAGTGGCTTCAAGTCGACAATCTTTGTGTCACTGATGTCGAGCCAGGTCAGTGGCATTCCGGCGAGCGGACCGAGGTCGAGCAACGCATCGCAGTCTTTCAAATTTAGCTGAGTCAACGGCATCCCCTGCAGGGGGGAGAGGTTCGTCAGCCTGCGCATGCGGGATAGGTTCAGGCTGGTCAGCGACATGCCTTTGAGAGGGTTGAGGTCGGTGAGATTGGTGGAGCCCGCGAGGTTCAAGGTGGTCAGCGGAAGGTTCCTCAGCGCGGTGAGGCTGGTGACCGGATTCTCGCTGAGGTTGAGGTGGTATTGTCCCAAGTCATCGCGCTCCAGCAGCTCTGACTTAATCTGCGCCGCCGTCAGTTGTCGCCGGAATGTCACCAGCATCTGGGAGTCCGTGGCGGCGACCATGGCGAAGATGCGGCCGGCTTCCTCGACGCGACCCTGCTCGCGGAATAGCTCGTAGATGTCCCGTTTGCTCTTGTCGCTGAGTTTCTTGATGTCCTTGTTGTCGCGGATGATGGCGGCACACATCCTGGAGCTGCGGATGGCATCGGGCAGGCGCGCGCCATTCTCACGAGCCATCTCAAATGCATCCCGAGCTTCGTGAATCTCGAGCAACGACATGTGGATGTTGCCCTTGATGATGTGGAAGCTGCCGTTTGATTTGTTGAGGGAGATGGCTTGAAGCACGTTCGTCATCGCCTCTCCGAACTTTAGCTCGCGCAACTTGCCTTCTGCGACGGTGGCAAATGATGGCGCCGTCTCTTGCAGTTTCAACACGAAGGTTTCTGCCTTTTTCCGGGCCTCGTCTGCTAAACCCTTGCTCTTGGCGAGGCGTCCGATAAAGAGGCCGATCACAGCGAGGATTGCCAATAGCGCTATGCCGGCCATCACGACCTCCTTCTTGTTCCGTTGAAACAACAGCTTTATCAGCGTGAAGGGATTAGCCTCCTGCGCGCGAGTAGCGTAGCCGCCCTGGTAGGCCGCGAGGTCCGCCTGCAACTCCTCCACGGTCTGGTAACGCAGCGCACTCTCCCGCGCCATGCACTTCATCGCGACGGCGGACAGCGCCTCGGGGATGAGGCCATTCGGGCAGTGCGGGGCGATCTTGCCCGAGGGATTTTCAGTCGGCTTGCTGTTGAACGAACTGGGAGAATGGATGTTGCCCGAGGTGACCCGGGTGAGAATCTCGTTGAGATTCGTGCCCGTGATCGGCGGCTGCATGGTGAGCGTGTAATAGAGGATGCCGCCCAGTGCGTAGATGTCCGAGCGCGTGTCAATGTCCGCGACGCGGCCTTCGGCCTGCTCAGGGGCCATGTAGTTCGGCGTGCCCTTCAGCTGTCCGGCCATCGTCGCACTCGCGTCGGCCCCGTCGCCGGCCAGAGGCCCGGAAAACTCCCCATCCGCTTCCTCCGTGTGCGCTTGGCCCGGCTCTGGCAACACCTTTGCTATGCCCCAGTCCAGAATCAGCACCTCGCCGAATTCGCCGATCATCACATTGTCCGGCTTCAAGTCGCGGTGGATCACGCCTCGCGAGTGCGCGTAGGACATGCCGTCGCAGACCTTTTGGAAGATCGTCAGCAGCCGCGAAATGGGAAACCCCTGGATCGTCTCCGCATTTCCCTCGCGGATGTCCTTGAGGATGTCGCGGAGCGTCCGCCCCTCGATCAGCTTCATCGTATAATAGATCGTGCCGTCACTGGCCACACCGATGTCGTGCAGCGGGACGATGTTGGGGTGCTCGAGCTGGCCGGTGATCTGCGCCTCGGCAACGAAGTTGAAGACAGTATGTTCGTTCGCGTTGGCGCTGTTGAGCATCACCTTGAGTGCGACGGTGCGGGCGAGGTTGTTGTCCTTCGCCTTGAGCACCGCGCCCATACCGCCGGTGGCGATGACTCCCTCGAGCGTGTAAAATCCGGAGCCCGGCGTGCTTTGAGGCGCGGAGGCATTGGGGTCCTCGCTGCCGCGCGAGGTGAGGAAATGGTTGATGGTGATGCTGCCCCGGCCCGCCTCTATCTCGAGCGTGCGCTTGAGATCCTGGAGCAACTGATCGGCAGCCTCTCGTCGTGGTGTTACCTTGGCCTGCTCTTTGGCTTTGAACTTGATCATTGGTTATCGGTGGACGTGCGCTAGACCTTTACGTAGCAGAGGAACGGTCGTGAGGCCAGCACTACCGGACGTTGGCTGATTTCAAAATCTTCAGCGAGCGCGGCGTGACCGCGCGGGACTTCGCCCTTGCGTGGCGAGAAGGCCCGGCCAAATAATCGTGAAATTCCCCGAGCGTGACCGACCCCACACCATCCCCGACCGCCCCCACCCGCCAGGCCCTGCTCCTCGTCGCATTCATGTGGTTCGCCTACTTCCTGAACTACTGCGATCGGCAGGCGGTGTTCTCCATGTTCCCAGTGCTGAAGTCCGACCTCGGCTTCACGGACAACCAACTCGGCCTCGTCGGCGCGTCGTTCCTCTGGGTCTATGGCGTCGGGAGCTTCTTCGCGGGGCAGATTGGCGATAAGTTCTCGAAGCGCCGGCTCATCGTGTGGAGCCTCGCGCTGTGGAG
>SIBB01000100.1 GCA_009695395.1 Pedosphaera sp.
GGCTCTCCAACTCGCGGATGGTCTCGGTCACGTCGAAGTCGCCGGCGGCTTCGTTCAGCATCCCGGTGGCGACATCGCGCTGCTCTTGCTGCGAGGACAGGCTGTCCTCCAGCGCGCGCGTGACGCTGCGGGGGGTAATGCCGTGCGCGGTGTTGTAGGCAACTTGCTTCTTCCGGCGGTATTCGCAGACGGCCAGGAAGCGCTGGATGCTCTTGGTCTTCACGTCGGCGTAGAGGATGACCTCGCCGTGGAGGTGGCGGGCGGCGCGGCCGGCGGTCTGGATGAGGCTGGTCTCGCTGCGGAGGAAGCCTTCCTTGTCGGCGTCGAGGATGGCGACGAGGGAAACTTCCGGCAGGTCGAGGCCCTCGCGCAGGAGGTTGATGCCGACGAGGACATCGAACTGGCCTTTGCGCAGGCCACGGATGATTTCGACGCGTTCGAGCGCGTCCACCTCGCTGTGGAGGTAGCGGACGTTGATGCCGATGTCGCGGAGGTAGTCGGTGAGTTCCTCGGCGGTGCGCTTGGTGAGCGTGGTGACGAGGACGCGCTCCTTGAGTTCCACGCGCTTGCGGCATTCCTCGATGAGGTCGTCAATCTGACCCTTGAGCGGCTTGAGCGTGATGGTGGGGTCGATGAGGCCGGTGGGGCGGACGACGAGTTCAACCACTTTGCTGCCTGCCCACTGCATCTCGCGCGGCGCGGGCGTGGCGCTGACGTAGATGGTTTGCTTTTGGAGGGACTGAAATTCGAGCCAGTCCAGCGGGCGGTTGTCCATCGCGCTGGGCAGGCGGAAGCCGTGCGCCACGAGCACTTCCTTGCGCGAGCGGTCGCCGGCATACATCCCGCCAATCTGCGGCACACTCACGTGCGACTCGTCCATCACGAGCAGGAAGTCGTCGGGCATGAAATCAATCAGCGTGGTGGGCCGCGAGCCGGGCGGGCGCTGGGCGATGTGGCGGGAGTAGTTCTCGATGCCGGAGCACATACCCATTTCCTCCATCATCTCGAGGTCGTATTCCGTGCGCATCTTGATGCGCTGGGCTTCGAGGAGCTTGCCATGTTTCTCGAACCACGCGATGCGGTCGCCCAGCTCCGCGCGGATGGTGAGCAGGGCGCGCTTGAGCTTTTCGTTCGTGGTGACGAACTGCTTGCCGGGGTAGATGACGACGGCTTGAAGCTTTTCCAAGACTTCCCCCGTGAGCGGCTCGAAGCGCGTGATGCGGTCAATCTCGTCCCCGAAGAACTCGATGCGCAGGCCGTCCTCGGTGTAGCCGGGGCGGAGTTCGAGCGTGTCGCCGCGCACGCGGAACTGCGCACGCTCGAAGGCGACGTCGTTGCGCGTGTATTGGATGTCCACGAGCCGGGAAAGGAGTTGCTCGCGCGTGAAGGCCATGCCGACGCGCAGCGGGATGACCATCGCCTCGTAATCCTCCTTGCTGCCGATGCCGTAGATGCACGAGACGCTCGCGACCACGATGACGTCGCGGCGCGCGAAGAGAGAACTCATCGTCGAGAGACGCAGGCGCTCAATCTCGTCGTTCCGGCTCGAATCCTTCTCGATGAACGTGTCGCTGCGGGGGATGTAGGCCTCGGGTTGGTAGTAGTCGAAGTAGCTGACGAAGTATTCGACGGCGTTCTTGGGGAAGAAGGACTTGAACTCGGCGTAGAGCTGGGCGGCGAGGGTCTTATTGTGCGAGATGACGAGCGTGGGGCGCTGAATCTGCTGGATGACGTTGGCGATGGTGTAGGTCTTGCCCGAGCCGGTGACGCCGAGGAGGACTTGATGTTTCGCGTCCGCCCGCACGCTTGCGACGAGCTTCTCGATGGCTTGCGGCTGGTCGCCAGCAGGGGAGTAGGGTGCGGTGAGTTCGAACATCTAAGCGACGGTAGGAAGCGCGCCCGGCAGAGTCAAACCGCCGCCCGCAACTCCGCCACGAGTTTGTCCACGGAAGAGTGAGCCACGCAGGCCACGTCTCGGCGAAAGGGCACGCTTGGAAGCACGAGCCAGCGAGAAGCGCTCTCCCTCTCTCTTGTGAGTAACGAATTAACGATGCCTATTGGCTGTGCACGAAACTTAGATGCGCCCCGCGCATGGCTTGCCCCGGTTCCTTGCCCTGTTACGCTTCGCCCGTGAAGTTATCGGTCAAAAGCGATTACGCGATGCGCGCCGTGCTGGACTTGGCGCGTGCGCACCCGTCCGGCGAGGTGCAGCGTGTTGAGGACATCGCGGGGCGGCACGGCATCCCGCCGAATTATCTCGTGCAAATCCTGCTTGAGCTGAAAGCGCGCGGGTTGGTGCGCAGCGTGCGGGGCAAGGAAGGCGGATACCGTCTTGCCAAACCGCCGGCGGAAATCACCTTCGGCGACGTGCTGCGCGGCATCCACGGCGAGGTGTTCGCCACTCCCGCGCTATCGAACGGGAAGTGCCCCCCTGAGTTGCACCGAGCGTGGAGCCGGCTTAAAACTGCGGCTGAGAATGCCTCCGACGCAGTCAATTTCCAGCAACTGGTCGAGGAGGGCGCGGAGAAGGAGCGGATGTTCTACATCTGACCGCCAGTTTCGAATGACTGCAACTGCTGTAAACCGCGACCGCGTCCGAGTGGACGGAAAATTCTTTCGTCTGGATGAGACGAAGTTTTACGCGAAGGGCGTGACTTACGGGCCGTTCGCGCCGGGTGAGGACAAGTCCCACTTCCCCCCGCGCGCGCAGTTGGAGCGCGACTTCCTGCAAATCCGCCAGCTCGGCGCAAACACGCTGCGGGTCTACACCGTGCCTCCGCGATGGCTGCTGGACCTCGCGCACACGCACGGGCTCAAGCTGCTCGTGGATGTGCCGTGGTGGAAGAATGGCTGCTTCCTCGACAGTGCCGAGACCCGCGCCACCGCGCGCAAGGCGGTGCATGACGCCGTTGCGGCGTGTGCGCATCACCCGGCCATCTTCGCGTTCAGTATCGTGAACGAAATCCCGCCCGACCTTGTCCGGTGGAGCGGTGCGGAGGGCGTCGCGGACTTCATCGATGAGCTCGTCGTGGTCGCGAAAGAAGTGGACGCCGAGTGTCTCTGCACCTTCGCGAACTTCCCGCCCACGGAGTTTCTCCAGCCACGCAACCTCGATTTCTTCACCTTCAACGTCTACCTCCACCACCCCAAGCCCTTCGACAACTATCTCGCGCGGCTTCAGATGATTGCGGACACGAAGCCCCTGCTGCTGGGCGAATTTGGCGCGGATTCCGGACGAGAGGGCGAAGCGGCGAAGAGCGAGATGCTCGGTTGGCAAATCGAGACGGCCTTCAACGGCGGCCTTGCTGGCGTGTTTGTCTTCAGCTTCACGGACGACTGGTGGAAGGACGGACATCCAGTGCTGGACTGGCATTTCGGCGTCGTCTCCCGTGAACGCGAGCCGAAAGCTTCATTCGCCGCCGTGCAGAAGGCGTTCAAGACTGCGCCGCACTTCGCCCTGCCGCGCTGCCCCAAAGTCAGTGTCGTCGTCGCGAGCTATAATGGAGGCAAGACCTTGCCGGCGTGCCTCGCCTCGTTGGAACATCTCAACTATCCCAACTACGAAGTCATCCTCGTGGACGACGGCTCGACGGATGACACGGCGCAGATCGCCGAACAGTATCGGATGGAATTCGATGACCGGCGGCCAGCCACGGCAGAAGTCAGAAGTCAGGAGTCAGCGGGCAAGCGCGCGGAGTCCGGCCTCTCAACTCGCAACTCTCAACTCTCAAATACCGCGCGCCCTCGGATGCGCATCATCCGCCAGATTAACTTTGGCCTCTCCGTCGCGCGCAACACCGGCATCGCCGCAGCGGCCGGGGAGATCGTCGCGTTCACCGACTCCGACTGCCGCGCGGATGAGGACTGGCTGCATTATCTCGTCGGCGATTTGTTGCGGAGCGATTTCACCGGCATCGGCGGTCATAACTTTCTACCGCCCGAGGACGGCTGGGTTCCCGCTGCCGTGATGGCGTCGCCCGGCGGCCCCGCGCACGTGATGCTGACCGACCGGCTTGCGGAGCACATCCCCGGCTGCAACATGGCGTTCTACAAGTGGGCGCTCGATGAGATTGGCGGCTTCGATGCGATTTACCGCAAGGCGGGCGACGACGTGGACGTGTGCTGGCGGCTGCAACAGCGCGGCTACAAGATCGGCTTCAGCCCCTCCGGCTTCGTGTGGCACTACCGGCGAGCGACCGTGCAGGCATACCTGAAACAGCAGCGCGGCTACGGTGAGGCTGAGGCGCTGCTCGTGCGGAAGCACCCGGAATACTTCAACGACATCGGCAGCAGCATCTGGCGCGGGCGCATCTACACGGCGGCGAAGATCGGCGTCGTGACACGCGCGCCCATCATCTACCACGGAATCTTCGGCAGTGCGTTCTTCCAGTCCATCTACGCGCCCTCGCCCTCCATGTTCCTGATGTTGATGACAAGCCTCGAATGGCACGTGCTCGTCACGCTGCCGCTGATGACGCTGGGCATTGCCTTCGCGGGAGTGAAGTTTCCGCTGCTGCTGCCGCTCGGCATCGCGAGCGCGCTGGCGTCCCTCACACTCTGCATCTTGGCTGGATGGCAGGCGGAGATTCCGAGGGCCAAGAGTGTCCGCAGGTCGCGTCCGCTTGTGGCGCTGTTATTTTTCCTGCAACCCATCTGGCGCGGCTGGGCGCGATACTCCGAGAGGCTCCTGCTCCAGCAGACCCCGCTTTTGGCACACGAGACGCTGGACACGCTCAACCTCAAGCGCAGCCGCGACCGTTTTGAGATGGCGGGTTACTGGGCGGACCAGCCCGTTGACCGGATGGATTTCCTCGGGGCAATCCTGCGCAAACTCGACCAACAAGGCTGGCAGAACAAAGCCGACAACGGCTGGAGCGAATTCGACGTGGAAATCTACGGAAGCCGCTGGTGCCACCTGCGGCTCATCACAGCCACCGAGCATCATCAGGGCGGCAAGCAGCTCGTCCGCTGGCGTATGACGACGGGCTGGAGCCTGCTGGGCCGGATGACTTTCTGGGCGGCGTTCGGCCTCGTGCTAATGATCTCCACAACGGTCGGGATGCTTTTCCCGTGGCTGCATTGCGCCTGGCTGCTTCCGCTCTGGCTGGGCTGGATGCTGCAAAAACAGCAACGTGATTTCCGGCGGATCCTCACAGTGTTGCTGGACGAGGTGGCATCGCACTTCAAGCTGACGAAGGTGGAGAAGAAGGCACCAAAGGCATAGCCTGCCGCCTTCCCGCGAAGCCGCTGATAGCCTCGGCATGCTCACGGGCAGTGGGGATCTAAGTCGGCAGCGGAACTCGCTGAGGTTTAGGCCGCAAGCTGACCCAGATGGCAAATGCCTGGCAGCTTTCGTGTCCCGACGCAGCGTGCCGAGGTTACCTGTTCCGCAACCGGTCCTGCACGCTGAAGGACTGACGCGTTTCGTAGCGCAGGCTGCTTAACACGCGCGTCACGAAATCGAGAGTTCGGAAAGGCTTGGCGATGACATCCGCAGCGCCGAGTTTTCTGATTTGGTCCAAGGTCTCTTTGCCCGTCTCCCAACCAATCAGAAACACAATCGGAGTTTCCTGCGTCGAAGACTCCTTACGCAGGGTCTGGGAGAATTCGACGGCCCGCAGAGTGGAGGAGCTGAGGTTCAGCAAAACCAAGTCGAACAATTCCCGCGAAGCCAACTCCAACCCACGCTCAGCGCTGGCAGCTATCGAGACATGGAGGCCGGCGTGCTCCAAGGCTTGTCCCATACAAACGCACGCTTTGGGGCAGTCCGCAACGACGAGCGCACAGGCGTTGGGTCGCTCCATGTCGGGCTGTGTAGCTTACTAGCCATGATGGCAAAATCATCGAATCAAGGTGGCTGCGCAATCAGCCTTTGTGACTAGAGCGGTTTGAAGATTCGGGCGAGAGTGGTCGAGCGATCGGAACACGTGCGGTGTTGTTCACGGGTGTCGGGAATCTTCGCAGCGTTCTCCGCTGTGTTCCTCGTGCTCACCATCGTGAACGGCCTGAACACTTATCGCGCGGCCGTAGCTCTGGGAGTGCCCTGAATTTTGAACTTCGCGCTAGGCACCGCACTGGTGGTTATCGGAGTGCTGATTTACTTCTTCGATCGGCGCAAAGCGGCGGCAGTCGCTCCCGTCACTGATGCCACTCGCCGGTGAACGGCTTGTAAAACTGCTTCCACTCCCGCTCGAACCAGACCGGCGACGAGGGGAATCCCTCCTGCCCCAGCACATCCACGGCCACGACGTAGTAGCGGCGCGCGTTCTTCCCCGCCTCTGGATCACTGAACGCAGTAGCCGCGAGCGGTTCCGGCGTGAGGCGCGGGATCGGGTCCTTGTCGTAACGGCCGTTCATGCGATAGACGCGGTAGCCGCGCAGCGATTTCTCCGCGCTCACCGCCCACTTGAGATGACAGGTCGTGCCTTCCTCCTTTGAGTAGAGCCATTGCGGAGACGAAGGAATCGTGAACTCCGCCGCGGAAGCGCCGCTCTCCGCGCCACGATCCGTCACGGAATAGACGCGGTAGGCGAACACGGCGAAGCGATACGGCCGACCCGTCGTGTCGAACTGCTCGGCGTTGAACTTCCGCTCGTAGAGCGGCACATCGGTGAGTGGCTGCGGCCTGCTCAAGTCCACCGTCGTGTCCGTGAACGACGCTGTCTTCACCGGCGCAGTCGTGAGCCGCTGGAACGGCCCGACCTTCGTGATGGCTCCGACGCTCGCCTCCGCCAGCGGCTCCGTCTGGCGCTTGAGGCGGCGAAGCTGATCCTCCGTCGCCACCTCAACAACGGCGCGCTCGATGTGGTAGCCGGTCACGCTCTTCTCTGCTGAGTTCTTCCACGACAACTCGACGCGCTTCGCAGCAAGGACCGAGACGGTGATGTCCTCGACGATGCGTGGCGTGCCTGTTGCGGACGATGCAACGACGTTCTGTTTTTCTTTCCGCACTCCAAACCGATACGCCCACACCTGCTGCTCGGACGGCCCCTGCGGCGGGTGCGTGCGGTTCTCCAACAAGACCGCGTTCAGCTCCGGCGCGAAGACGATGTTGCGCGCGCGGCTGCCGGACGGGTCGGGTTCGCGCGCTGGGTTCAGCTTCGCCCATTGGCGCTCCCCGGCATCGAAGGCCCATGTCTCCAGCCGCGACTTTGCGTTCTCCTCCTTGCCCTCGCTCACTTTCACCACGGCGATGACGACGGGGTTCACGGAGTCGAAGGTCAGCACGGCGTCGTTCTTGTCTGTGGGCGGGAGCAGCGCGGACTTGAAGCTGGTCCATCGGTTGTTCGCGAGGCTGTAAACCCATGTATGCGGGTCGTTGTTCATTTGCGCGCCGAACAGAATGTGCAGCCGGCGTGTGGCGTCGTAGGCCATGTTGCCACCGCTGCGGAACTCGGGCTGCTGCGACGGCTTCTTGTGCGTCCATGCGTTGCGATACGGGTCATACACAAGCGTGCCCTCGTTGCTGGTTTCGCCTCCGAAGAGCACGACGACATCCTGCGAGCTATCCCACGCGGCGCAGCGCAGCGGCTTCGGGCTGGCGGTGGGAATCGGGCGGAGGTTGCGCCACTTGTTCTCCGCGAGGTCGTAACTCCAGACGGAGGAGTCGTTCAGGTAAATCTCGCGCCACCATTGCCAGCCGTGGCTTCCGCTGAACGACGGAAAGCGCAGGTAGCGACCCTGCTGCGGGTCGAAGACATTCTGCTGCCCGCAGCAAATGCCAGGCGGCTGGACGTTCGGCTCCTTGAGCGTCCATTTCGCGGTGAGCGGGTCGAAAGTCCACATCTCCGAATGCTGCTCACCGCCGCCGCCTTGGTTGTGGCCGCCGTAGCGAATCATCACCTGATGCTTCGCATCCCATACGCACGCGCCCTCGTAGCCGAGACGCGGAGAAGGCGGAGTGTTCGTGAGGGGCGAGAGTTTGACCCAAGTGTTCAGCGGCAGGTCGAGCGGAGCAGCTAGGCCCGCCTGAATGCCCAGTGCCACGCACGTAGCGGCGATGTGGGCGCGAAGGCCAGGGTGAGGCATTTTCATTTCACGTCCTTCCACTTGCGATACTCCTCCAGCACTTCATCCCGCGAGCAGCGCGGGCGCAGGACGGTGCGGACCTTGAAGCTGTATTCCTTCATCACCTCCGGCTTGGGCACGATGAACTGGAAATCCCACGCCGGGTTCGTCGTCTTCAGCGCCGCGTTCGCGCCGCCGCCGCTCGGCGAATGCGTGAGGCGGATGCCTTCCGCACGGTCGAACATGACCAACCACATCAGCTCGTCGTGGTTGCCGTAGAAGAGCGGCGTGTCGAAGCGGAAGGTCGAGAGACTCTTGTAGAGCGTGTCGCGGCCGGGCGCGTAAGTGAGGCCGAGCTTTTCGTCGCGATGGCGCACGGTGCTGTCGCGGTTGTGGAACTGCGTGCAAAGCTGCATCCAGTTCGAGCCGGGCTGGCCTTCAAGGCCGCCGAGGAAATACATGGACTTGTCCAGCGGCGCGTTCATGTAGCTCGCCCAGAACAGCGCCAGGTAGCCGCGCGGGAAGACGTGCTGGTGCGCCACGCAGCGGAAGCTCATGTCGAGGTAGTGCGGCGCGACGAGCCTGAAGCGCGTCCAGCTCTCGAGGTGATACGTGGGTGTGGGCGGCTGGTGCAGTTCGCCTTCGGAATCGGAGAGTTCCTTGAAGGCCATCCGCGCGTTGCGTGGCTCGAAGAAGACCTTCGCGTCCGGCGGTTCCTCGCCATTGACGATGTGCTCGTAGTTCAGCCCCGCCACCGCTGGCACGAACACGCTGCGCTTGCCCGCCGAGTGGCGCAGGCTCCAGACGCCGTTGTAGCCGGCGCGATGCTCACCCGCCGGCGCGATGTCGTTGTCGCCGATGACCGCGGTGAGGTCGCCGACGGTGAAAGTCGAGTGGGCCATGCCGCATCTTCCTGACTGGCCACGAAATGCCAACGCGAAAAGCGCGCGCGAGCAAAGGCCGGCTGATTTCCTCGCGCGGGAAGTGCGTCCAAACGCGCCATGAACACCAGAGCCGTCGTCCTCCTCGTCGCTGCGTTTGTCTTGCTCGCGCACGCCGCGTCTGCCGCCGCCTACCGAAATCCTTACGGCAAGTTCCCCACCAACGCCACGCCCGGCGACCGGATGTTCGCCGAGTATTTCCGGGCCGAGACGCGCACGCTGGCTGAGCGCTCGCTCGCCGAGGTCCGCACGCTCGAAGACTGGAACAAAACCAAAGTCACCGCGCGCCAGCAGCTCTTCGAGATGCTCGGGCTGGATCCGCTGCCGCCCAAGACAGACTTGAAGGCGACCGTCACCGGCACGCTCGACCATCCGGACTTCACGGTGGAGAAGCTGCATTACCAATCCCGCCCCGGTCTCTACGTCACGGCCAATGTCTATGTGCCGAAGAAGCTTTCCGCGCCCGCGCCCGCCATCCTCTACGTGTGCGGTCACGCGGTCGTGAAGACCAACGGCGTGAGCTACGGGAACAAGGTCGGCTACCAGCACTGGGGCGCGTGGTTCGCGCGCAACGGCTACGTCTGCATGGTTGTGGACACCGTCCAGCTCGGCGAAATCGAGGGCATCCACCACGGCACGCATACCAAGGATATGTGGTGGTGGAACTCACGCGGTTACTCCGCCGCCGCTGCTGAGGCGTGGAACTGCATCCGTGCG
>SIBB01000101.1 GCA_009695395.1 Pedosphaera sp.
CAGGAGCGAGTCACCAAGGCCAATGAGAAGAACAAGAAGAATGATCCGCTGCCGACGATGGAGGACATCAAGAAGGATTACGGAACGTCCTACCGCAATATGATGAAGGAAGTGAAGGACGTGATGGACAACGCCGGCGCGATGTTTCCGGCAATCAAAGGTCGGAAGCTGGAGGTTGCCGGCTTTGTTTGGTTCCAAGGCTGGAACGACCAATACGGGTCGGAGAATGAGTATGAGTCAAACATGAAGCACCTTATCAAGGACGTGCGAAAAGATCTCAACGTGCCGAAGTTGCCGTTCGTCATCGGCCTGATGGGACAGAATGGTTCCAAGCCAGCCAAAGGTGCGATGCTTATCATCCAGCAGGCGCAGCTCGCGATGAACGACGTGCCGGAGTTCAAAGGCAATGTGAAGGCGTTCCGCACCGACGTGCTTGTGGACAAGGCGGCGGAGGAGCTTTATCCGACATGGCAGAAGAACTTCGAGCAGTGGAAGCTCACGGGCGGCGATCACGCCTACCACTACCTCGGCAGCGCGATCTGGTTCAACCGCATCGGCCGCGCGATGGGCGAGGCGATGAAGGAACTTCTGGCGGCCAAGTGACCAACGTCTCTGGACTATTCTCAGAGTTTTCCCCTCTCATCATGAACAAGTAACACCCCCTGATTCTCACAACCGTTGTTGCGTCCCTCCTGAGCGTCGCCCGACCCGACGTATCTGTCCAAGCAGCTGACGCGAAGGCCACTACCAAAGCTCCGCCTGCGGCGCGCTTCGACCCCATCGTGCGCGACATCCAGGGCTGGCGGGTGCACGTCGAGCCTGCGCTGCTTGACGGTGCGCATCGCGAGGAGGGAGCGAAGGCGCTGGCAATGCTGGCGAAGATTTGGGAGGGGCCGAAGGAAACGAAAGAGGTCAACAAGAAGGGGAAGTGAACTCACCAAACCGAGCCGCGCTTGCAACATCCCCCCCAATGCTTGCCAACCGCCCAAAGATGGGGAAATAATTGAGATTGAACCCGATGCAAAAGTAATTCTCTCTGAACTGCGGAGCGTCGAGAAAGCAATTTCTTATCAGTAATGAAGTTATCGTTGTCGGTTCGCATCGCGGAGGCTTCGTGCAAGACAAAACTCAACGTGCCGTTTCGTGATTTGGTGCAGTTGGCGGCCGAGTTGGGTTATGGGGCGATCTGCATGAGAGCCAGTGCGGGAGGGATTGGGACTCCGCGCGGTGAACTCGAACGAATGCGCGGCGAGGTCGAGAGTGCGGGCCTGTGCGTGTCGATGGTTACGGCGGACAGTGACGTGCCGCTCAACAATGAGCATGGGCCAGATAGTCTGAAGAACATCGGACCGAGTCTCGATGTCGCTGCTGTGTTGGGTTGTGATTTGATTCGCGTCTGCTTGAAGACCGAAGTGGACATCGAACACGCTCGTCGCGCGGCGGATGAGGCGGCTCAACGTGGGATTCGGCTGGCACATCAGTGCCACACGACGACCTTGTTTGAGACGGTGGATCGTTCACTGGAAGTGCTCGACCGAATCGGCCGAGCAAACTTTGGACTGATTTACGAACCGGCCAATTTGATGCTCTGCGGGCAGTCGTATGGCTTGGAAACTTTGCGGCGGTTCCAGCCATATCTGATGAATGTTTACGTCCAGAATCATCGAATTGATCCGGCCGGGCCGGTCGAGTTGGAAACGTGGTGCCTGGGATTACGTCGATTCCATCACATTCCGATTTGGGAGCCGGGGGGTGTCGATTTTCCGGCGGTGATGGCCGCGTTGGGTGAGATCGGCTACGACGGCTGCGTCACGATTCACCAAGCCTACGCGGAACTCATGGGGCCGCACGAGGCTGCGGTCCAGACGGCGGAGTATCTCCGCAGCCTGAACTGCGGAGCGTCGAGAAAGCAATTTCTTATCAGTTGATGTGCGGCTACCCGGAGACGGCGGGGCTGCTCTGAACATGGCCTTCTACCTCCGTATTAAGGAACTGGTGGAAGGCCCTCTCCCTCCAAGGGAGAGGTATGGCGCTTCACGCCCGCACGTGAACCCGAGCGTTCTCGTTCGCCGAAACGCGGCCTGCGTCGCTCCCTCTCCCAGCGGGAGAGGGCCGGGGTGAGGGAGAATCGCCACGAACTCGCCACGAACACTTCGCAGGGTTGCAAGAAATTGAGATGCGCCCGCTTCGGCGGGTTGCGCGATACGGGGTTTGACAAAGTTTGGGGATCGGAGCTTAGTTTCGACGACAGTTAACAAACCAACCAACAAAAGACCATGCCCATGAACCCAGCAGAGGTTTCCGCCCAAGTCCAGGAGTTGGAGTCGCTCCGCTCGCGGTTACGACTGTGGCGGACCGCCATCCCGCTCGTCACCGTCAGCGTCGTCGCCTTTGGCGTCTTCACCATCTACGACGCCGCCCGCGACCTCGTCGTCGAGGGCCCGCCCCGCGAGGAATTCGTCGCCGCGTTCACCGACGGCTTCAAGCGCGAGGTGCAGCCCACCGTGGAGAAAGTCGCCCAGCAGACCTTCACCGAGACCAAACGCGCCGTCGAACGCGAGCTCGCCCGCCTCAATGACCGCACGCCGGAGATGGTCGGCGCGCTCAAGAAGGAAGTCGAATTGCTCGTCAACAACATCCCCCTCCGGGGCGAGAAGGTGCTCCAAGCCTCCTTCGGCACGATGCTCAAGAAGCGCGAGGCCGCCATCCGCAAAATGTATCCCGAGGCGACCGAGCAGCGGGTTGCGACCCTAGTGCTGGGGTTGATCGACCTCTCGCAGCAGCGGCTCGACCACGTCACGCACCAGTTGTTCTCCCCGCACCTCGAGGCCTTGAGCGGGATCATGGAGGACGTCTCCCACATCCAGCGCACCGAAGTCGTGACCGCCAAGGAGGACCTGGCCTCCGGCGACATGGCCCTGCTGCTCTTTGACCTCATGCGCGACGAGTTTGCCGCCCTGCACGTGGATGAAACCGATTCCTCCCCGACGGGAAAACTCCCGAAGAAATCCAAGCCCGCCAAGACCACCAAGCCATGAACACTCCCGATCCCAAGCCCGCCCCGGCCCCCGCCGACAGCCCCTCCGTCGCCGAGCAGTTCCTCGCCAACGAACTCGCCACCACCCGGCGCGCGCTCCAACGCACCCGTATCGCCGGCATCGTCATCATCACCGTAGTGGTCACCTACATGACCATCGTGGCCACTGCCCTTAACAAGCACCTCGAGCCCAAGGCCGCCGCCGACTTCGCCACCACCTTCGTCGCCGAGCAGGTCCTGGAAAAGACCGACGCCCTCGCCAGCCAGGTCAAGGAACGCATCCCGGCGCTCATTGCCGGCCTGCCGGATTACGTGCAACGCGAGCTGCCGCGCCACCGCGAAGCGCTGGAGGAGCGGATCGCGGAGGACTTCAAGGAGCACTGTGCGGCCACCGCCCAGGAGTTGGGCAAGCACCTCGATAGCTTCCTCCAGGCGCACGTCGTCCAGATCCGCACGCTGCTCATGACGGCGGAGAACAAGCCGGAACAATTGCAGGCGCTCGCGCCCGACCTCGAACTGGAGCTGGTCCGCTACCTCAGCGACAAGTCCGACGGGGACGAGTCGCTGAAGGACAAAATTGACCATGCCCTCGCGGAGCTGCAGAAGGTCGAGCAGCAGGTGGACCGCATCGCCAAGGGCGTGAACCTGACCCCGCAGGACAAGAAGGTCCGCCACGCCATCGCCATCATCGCCCGCAGCGCGGAGGAGCATACCAAGCAGCTTCAATTGCAAATCAAGGACGCCCTGCTCAAGGCGAAATAGCCGGCCGCAGCGGCACGGTTGCAAAGGCACCGCCGGTTCTCCCGGCGGTGCCTTCCATCTCCACACCCCGGAGCGCGGGCGTCCCGCCCGCTTTGCGCGCACGGCGCCCACAACGGTGCGGCTCAACCATTCAGTAACGTGATGTGCGGCTACCCGGAGACGGCGGGGCTGCTCTGAACATGGCCTTCTACCTCCGTATTAAGGAACTGGTGGAAGGCCCGCTCACGAGGAGCGAGGTTCAGTCGCGGCTGGAGCGCAATGTGATCACGGCCCAGACACCCGCGTGGCAGGTGGGCTGGCCGGCCTGGCAGACGGTGGCGGAGGCCTTGCAGTCAGCAGCGTCGGCAAGCCATCCCGCCACGCCGCCCCCAGCGCGCCCAAGCCGCCGGCTTACACCCGCACGCTGCTGCTCGCCGGGGCGCTGTTCGGCTGCGACGGTGTGATCGGTGGTCAAGGCTTCCTGTCCCTCGCCGTGCTTTACCTCGTCGTGCCGGCGCTGGTGGTTTACGCGCTGCTGGGGTGGAAAGAACCGGCCCGGCTCCGGCGGCGTTTTGGTTCCGTCGGCATCTACGCCGCCGCTCTCGCCGCGATTACGCTGGTCCGGCATGACCAGGCCGGGGCACGCGAACGGGCAGAGCAAGTGATCGCGGCGTGTGAGGAGTTCAAACAGGCCGAGGGCGATTATCCGAAGGCGCTGGCGGAACTGACGCCGAAGTTCCTCCCGGCCATTCCCCGCGCGCGCGAATTCGGCATGCCGACGAAACAGTTCACCTACCTCGTCGCCGGCCCGAACGAGTTCGTGAAGGGAACCAACGTCCATGTGTTGATCTACACGACCCTCCCGCCCATCGGGAGAGCCTACTATGTGTTTGAGGAGAAGCGGTGGGGCTTCTTTGATTGAACCCCCGTGCCGCAACCGCACCACGGATGCCCCACGACACGTCGGCGCCTTGCCCCACCGGATGGTTCCTTGGACCTTGAACGCCGAGTGTTTTCCTCCTTCCCGCAGTTCGCCCCTGATTCGCGGCCCTTGCCTGTGGCTGCTCCGACACCCGCTGAATGGCCCCGCGCACCAGGCCGTCGGCGCTTGAGCAAATGAACTGCTTTCTCCCGCTCCCGTGGCTCGTGGTCGCCGGCCCGTAAAACGACAATTACTCTTCCCCTCGCATTGACTCAGGGATTTTGTTACCGAGTCGTGGCCGTTACCTCAGTAGAATGTTACCCAAAACTGGAGGCCATGAATGGAAACTTTCAGCAAGTCGGCGCGGAAGGAAATCTTGGCAGCGGTGCGCGTTCGGTATGGGCAAGCATCCAAGCTGGAAAAGGGGAAGCTCCTCAGCGGTCGGCCGCCTTGATGTAGCGCTGGTGCGTCTTGTTGAAGTAGAAGTCACCCCCCCCCACGCGGTTTTACTCCTTTCTACGTTAGTGCGAGTCGTTTCTGCTGTTCAAAACGGGTGCCCCGGACTCCTAAACCGGTTTCCGCACTCGGAATAATACCTTCGGCACTCCGAGAAGCGCATTCGGCACTCCGGCAGGTCCATCCGGCGCTCGGGGGAGGCCATTCGGAGCTCGGAAAACAAGATTCGGCGGTCCGGGAGAGGCTTCGGCAGTCGGGGAGGCATCTTCGGCTGCCGAAACTACGATCCCGCCCGCCGAAGAGGCTTTCCAGACTTCTGAAGATACCTCCCGGAGAGCGGAATGAGGTGTTCCGAGAGCAGAAATAGGATTGCCGGGACCAGAACGCCCTCCCTCTCCCTCCGATGGAAGGGCCGGGTGAGGGTGAAGAGAGGGAAGCCTAGTGGCGTGCGCACGTCACAGACCTCAGTGGCCCTTCTCCCTCACTCCACCTTCTCCCGCTGGGAGCGGGTGCCACGCCTCGCCCCCGCGCCTTCCTCGGCCTGCTTCACCCATTGAAACCCGCGCGAAGGAGGGCATGCACTTCTGCCCAAAGTCTGCTTCCTTCAACAAGATTTCCGCAGCATTCTGCCTTCCTCATGAGCACTGGTAAAAAACTCTTCGGCAAGACCGCCCTCATCACCGGCGCGAGCAAGGGCCTGGGCAAGGCGATGGCCCTCGCCTTCGCCGACGCGGGCGCGCGGCTCGCCCTCGTCTCCCGCGACACGAAGCTCCTCGCGGAAGTTCAGGCCGCCTGCCGCGAGCGCGGGGCCGAGGCGGAGGTGTATCAGGTGGACGTGACGAGCGAGGCGCAGGTGGAGCAGTTGCGGCAGGACGTGCTGGCCCGCTTCGGCTCGCTGACCATCCTCGTCAACAACGCGGGCATCAACATCCGCAAGCCCATCACGGACTTCTCCCTCGCCGAGTGGCACCAGATTCTCGACACGAATCTGACGAGCGTCTTCCTCCTGTGCCGCGCGTTCGTGCCGCACTTGGAGAGCGGTTGCGGGCGCATCATTAACCTCGCCTCCATGATGGCGCACGTGTCCATCGCGCACCGCGTGCCTTACTCCGCGAGCAAGGCGGGCATCATGGGTCTGACCAAGTCTCTCGCATTGGAAGTCGCCGCGAAGGGCATCACCGTCAACGCCATCAGCCCCGGCCCCTGCGCAACGGAGATCAACACACCCATCCTCAACAACCCGGAGCTGCTCGCGAAGTTCACCGCGCAGCTCCCCGTGGGCCGCTTCGGCAAGCCAGAGGAAGTCGCGGCGCTCGCCGTCTTCCTCGCCTCCGGTGACTCCGGCTTCATCACCGGCACGGACGTGGTGATCGACGGCGGATGGATCGCCCAATAGCGGAACGCCGACGCCAAGGCGCGCGCCTTCCCCCTTCCTCGGAGGAGGGAAAAGGGTGGCTGCGGGCCGGATGAGGGGTGGAGCCACTTGCGCCGACGCACGGAACCCCAAGGGAGAGGGAGCCAGCTATTGCGCCTTCTTCTTCGCCTTCTTCGCCGGGGCGTTTTCCTTCGCAGCTTTCGCGCCACCGCCCAGATCCGATGTCAGATCCGCCAGCAGGCGTGGGACGTAGGAGTTGTAGCGGGCGTGGGGAGAAGCGCCTTTCTCGGGCAGAGCTTTGATGGTGGCCAAGACTGGCGCGGCCTTCGAGCCAAGTGCGCCGAGGGAATTCAATGCGGAGACGGACCCGAAGACACCGCTCTTGCTCCAGTCCGCTTCCGCCAGCAGGACGGGCAATGCCTTGTCCAAGTCGCCTTGTTCCCCGTGCTGCGACAGCGCCTGCGCGGCGGGGATGCGGACAAACGGCGACGCATCGGCGAGCGCCTTCTGCAAGTCCGTGCGCGCGGTCGCGACGGCTTCCTTGCCGCGCATCAGCACGCCCAGCGCGGCCCAGTAACGGACGGCACTGTCGGGGTCGGCGAGGCGCCTGCGAAGTTCGGGCAGCGCGTCGGGCTGGAGATTCGAGGCGAGGTCGGCGGTGGCGAAGACGCGGGCGAAGGGATACTTCGCGTCGTCGTGGCCCATCGTGTAGGGCGCGCTGCCAGCAGAGCGCGAATGGATTTCGCCTTCCGGCAGAAAACCCACGTCGCGGATGCGAGTGGCGAGGTCTGACTGAGCCTTGCGGAACTTCGCGAGCACCTCCTGATGCTGGGGCGAGGCGGCGAGGTTCTTCACCTCATCGGGGTCGGTGGTGAGGTCGTAGAGTTCCTCGGGCGCTTTGGGCACGCGCCAGAAGATGGACTGGGCTTCAGTCGCTTTGCCTGACTTGAAGAGGTCGAACCAGACACGCGTCGTCGGGGTCGCGAATTGATAGTCCACGTGTTGGCCCTGCGAGAGGTGCGGCATGAAGTTGCGCACATAGACGTAGCGGCCGTCGGTCGCGCTGCGGACGCAGTCAATGCGCTCGTCCATGCGCCCACGGAAACCAAAGATGAACGGCTGCATCGGCGCGGTGAACTTCCCGGCGAAGGCGTGGCCCTGCATCCACGCGGGCGGCTGGATGCCGGCGAGGCTCAACACCGTCGGCGCGAAGTCCACGAAGCTGATCAGCCGGTCGCTTGCACCGCCGGCCTTGTATTCGGGCGGCGCGAGATGTTTCCACTTCTCCGGGAAGTGGACGACCACGGGAACCTGCAGGCCGGAGTTGCAGGGCCAGCGTTTGCTGCGCGGCATCCCGGAGCCGTGGTCCGCGTAGTAGAAGATAATCGTGTCATCCGCGAGGCCGGCGTCGGTGAGTTCCTTCAAGTGGCGGCCCGCGTCGGCGTCCACCTCGGAGACCTTGTCGTAGTATTGCGCCCAGTCCTGCCGCACCTCCGGCGTGTCAGGATGGTAGGCGGGGACGCGGACCTTGGCGGGGTCGTGAACAGCGGTGTGCGGACGCGTGCGAATCTGGCTCTCGTGGCTCTTCGTGGAGTTGAAGATCGCGAAGAACGGCTGGCCGGCGGTGCGGTTCTTGTAGTGCGCCTTGCCAGACGACTCGTCCCAAACCTGGCCGGGGTTGGCGAGATTGTAGTCCTCCTTGGAGTTGTTCGAGCAGTAGTAACCGGCCTCGCGCAGGAACTGCGGATACATCTTGAAGCCAGCGGGCAGCGGCACCATCGAGCGCATGTGCTCCGCGCCGGTGGAAGGCGGATACAATCCGCTGATGAGCGTGGTGCGGGCCGGCGCGCAAACCGGCGCGCACGACCACGCGCGCCTAAACAGCATCCCGCGCGCGGCGAGAGCGTCCACGTTCGGCGTGCTGGCGAACTTGTCGCCGTAGCAACCCATGTTAGGGCTGTGATCCTCGCTGGTGAGCCAGAGGATGTTCGGGCGGTCAGCAGCCTGCGAAGAAGTGATTAGTGAGAAGTGATTAGTAAAGAGGGCCAGCGCGGCGAGGTAGAGCAAGCGAGTCATGAGGCGAAGGATTAGAACTACAGAAGTGAAGTTACAAGCCTGATGCGTGCTGAGACATGGAGTGCGGACGCCCACGTCCGCCGCAAGTCACTCACACAGACGTGGGCGTCCGTGCTCCTCTCTCGCTACGCCACCAAGCCCTTCACCAGCTCCCCATGCACGTCGGTCAGGCGGTAGCGGCGGCCTTGGAACTTGTAGGTGAGGCGCTCGTGGTCAATGCCGAGCTGGTGCAGCAGCGTCGTTTGCAGGTCGTGCACGCTCACGCCGTCGTTGGCGATGTTGTAGCCGAACTCGCAAGTCTCGCCGTAGCTCGTGCCGGCCTTCACGCCGCCGCCAGCCAGCCAGACGCTGAAGCAGCGCGGGTGGTGGTCGCGCCCGAAGTTCGCCGAGATTTTCCCCTGACAATAGTTCGTCCGCCCGAACTCGCCGCCCCAGACCACCAGCGTGTCGTCGAGCAGGCCGCGCGCTTTCAGGTCGCGCACGAGCGCGGCGGCGGGCTGGTCGGTCTCCTTGCAAATCTTCGGGAGCGCGCCGGGCAAGCCGCCGTGATGGTCCCAGTCTTGATGATACAACTGGATGAACCGCACGCCGCGCTCGGCCAGCCGCCGTGCGAGCAGGCAGTTCGCGGCGAACGTGCCGGGCGTCTTCACGTCGGGACCGTAGTTCTCCAGCACATGCGCTGGCTCGCCCGAGACATCCGTCGCGTCCGGGATGCTGAACTGCATGCGGAACGCCATCTCGTAGTTATCAATGCGGCTCTGAATCTCCGCGTCCGGCGTGCCGGCGAACTGGTGCTCGTGCAGCTCGCGCAGCCGGTCGAGCAGCAGCCGACGGCTGTCCTCGCTCACGCCGGCGGGGTTGTTCAAGTAGAGCACGGCGTCCTTCGCCGCGCGCAACAGCACGCCTTGATGCTTCGTCGGGAGAAAGCCGCTGCCCCACAAGTGCGAGCCCAGCGGCTGCCCGCCCTTGCCCTTCGTGGTAAGCACGACGAACGACGGCAGGTT
>SIBB01000102.1 GCA_009695395.1 Pedosphaera sp.
TGCTCACCAGCGGCATCCTCGCCGCCGCGCTGCAAAGCCGGGGAGCCGACGGCCAACGCCTCGCCACGCCCCACCTCGCCGTGAAGTATTTAGCCCCGCAGGAATCGCTCTTCTGGAAGGAGTGAAGGGGGAACCCGCCTAACGACTTCACCGCGCCGGATTCAAAAGCGTCAGCGTGCGGATCCTGCCGGTCGTGGTGCCGTTGCTGTTCGTCACGCGGGTGCGGAGTTTTATCACCTGGCCGATGGTGAAGGGGCCCAGGGCGTTGCCGCTCGGTTCGGCGGTGTGGGTGTGGCTGAAGCCCTGGTCCACGCCTTCCACTTTTCACTCGCTGGTGGTGGTATTACTTCGCCATCTCCCGCAGCGCGGTCTTGAGCACCTTGCCGGTGGCGTTGCGCGGGAGTGCGGGGAGGACGCGGTAGTGGCGCGGCACTTTGTAGTCCGCCAGCTTCTCGCGCACGAAGTCGTGCAGCGCCTTCTCGTCGAGCGTCACGCCGTCGGCCAGCACCACGAAGGCCAGCGGTTGCTCGCCGCGTCGCGCGTCCGGCACGCCGATGACGGCGGCGTCCTTCACGCCGGGGAACCGATGGATGACCTCCTCAACCTCGCGCGGATACACGTTGATGCCGTTGACCAGCAGCATGTCCTTCTTGCGGTCGGTGATGTAGTAGAAGCCGTCGGCGTCGCGATGGCCAAGGTCGCCGGTGTAGAGCCAAGCGTCGCGGAGGACGAGCGCGGTTTCCTCCGGCTGGTTCCAGTAGCCGCGCATGACATTCGGGCCCCGAATGCACAGCTCGCCGGTCGCGCCCACGGGGAGTTCGTTGCCGCCATCGTCACGGATGCTCAACTCCACGCCGGGAATCGGCAGGCCGACGCTGCCGGCTTTGGGCGTGCCGAAGATGGGGTTCACCGTCGCCACCGGGCTGCTCTCCGTCGGGCCGTAGCCTTCGATGAGCGGCAGGTTCGGGAAGCGCGTGTGGAACTGCCGCAGGACTTCGAGCGGCAACGGCGCGCCGCCGCTGATGCACAGCCGCAAGGACGGCAGCTCCACGCCCGCCGGCAGACCCGCCAGCGCGCGGTGAATCGGCGGCACGGCCGGCAGCATCGTCGCGCGCCGGTGCGTGATGTCCTCGAGCACGTGCTTGAACGGGCTGACGGACTTCACCAGCACGACGCTCGCGCCCTGGAGCAGCGGGCAGAGCGTGCCGACGGTGAACATGAAGCTGTGGAACTGGGGCAGCAGCACGAGCAGCCGGTCGTCGTCGCGGAAGTCGAGGCAGGTGAAGCAACTGCGGACGTTGGCGAGGAAGTTCCCGTGCGTGAGCATCGCGCCCTTGGGGCGGCCCGTGGTGCCGGAGGTGTAGAGCAGCGCGGCGAGGTCGGCCTCGTTCAAGTCGGCGGGCAAGGGCGCTTCCGCCTCAGCCAGCGCGGCGAAGTCCTCGACGCGGAGGAACTTCAGCCCCGGCTGGAGCGCGGCGAGCTTGGCCTGGTTCTCCGCGAGGCTGCCGTCCGTGATGACGACCCGCGCGCCGGAGTCGGCGAGGATGAAGGCGACCTCCTCGGGCTTGAGGAAGTTGTTGATGACCGTCACCACGCCGCCCGCGCGCCAGACGCCAAAGATGGCGGCGGGAAACTCCGGGCAGTTCTTCAGCCACACCGCCACGCGGTCGCCGCGCTGGACACCGAAGTCCCGCGTGAGCGCACGCGAAAGCCACGCGGCGCGCTGCGCAATCCAATCGTAGGCCAGTTGCGCCTCGCCCCAGAAAATGGCCGGGTGGTAACGGCGGCGCGCGACAGTCTCGGCGAAGGCGGCGAAGAGGTTCATTGGCGCAAGGGTAAGAAAATTCGCGGCGACACCAACACTGAATTCGAGGCGGATTTATAAAGGGAGCAGGAGCGACAGGGCGGGAAGGCAGGGCCGCGTCAGAAAAACACACCAATCGTCAAACTGCCCGCCCAAATTCCAGCACGCTGCCGTCGGCCGATGCTCATGCAAACGCCGTCTTCAAATACTCGATGCTCTTCGTCGCGATGACCTCGGGGCCTTCCGTGAAGTCGAACACCTCCACCGACACGTAGCCTTCGTAACCCACTTCCTTCAGCGCGGCGGCGATCGGAACGAAGTCCACGTTGCCGAAGCCGGGGCCTTTCAGGTTCGCGTCATTGGCGTGGAAGTAGGCGAACTCGCCCCGACTCTCGCGGATGATCTGCGGGATGGGCTTGGCCTCGGAGGACATCGCCTTCACGTCGAGGATGACTTTGAAGTTCGCTGAGTTGAGCTGCTTCGTGAACCGGATGCCGTCCGCAGCCGTGTTGATGAAGTTCGTCTCCACCGGCGCGAGCGGCTCGAAGCAAATCGTCACGCCCCGGTCCTCCGCGCGCTTCACCGCGTCGCGGAACACGTCCGTGCCCCAGGCCCATGCCTGCTCGAAGGTGACGCCGGGCATCACGTTGCGCTGCTTGGGCGAGCCGACCACGATGGTGCGCCCGCCGAAGTCCGCGCAGCAGTCCACGAGGTCGCAAAAATACTGCCCGGTCTTCGCGCGCACTTCCGCGTCCGGGCTGGTGAGATACATCCCCTCGGCCTTCACGAGCACCCAGTGGATGCCGGAGATGGCGATGCCCGCGCGCGCCGCCGCGTCCTTGATGCGCGTGCGCTCGGTGGCGGAAATCTCCGTGACGTAGTTGGCGAGCGTGAAGGGCGCGATCTCCACGGCGTCGTAGCCGGCCTTCGCCGCGTAGGCGAACGTGTCCTCAATGCGCCAGCCTTGGAAGATCTCGTTGCAGATGCCGAATTTCATGCGAGCGATTAAGTCGCGCCGAGGACGGCGAGGGCAAGACAATCGTTGCCGGGGAGGTGGGGCGTGGAGCAACTGCTTCACATCTCATCCAGCCCAGCCTTGCCCCCCGCGCTGGGAGCGGGCATGAAGTTGGCATGAACTTGTTTCTGGCCGGGGTTATCGGGCTAATCGGTGGCATCACGAGCGGACTCTTCGGCGTGGGCGGTGGCGTGGTGATCGTGCCGGCCATGTTGCTGCTGCTCGGATCGCAGGTGACCGACATCAAGCAGGCCATCGGCACGTCGCTCGCGGTCATCGTGCCGACGGCACTGATCGGCTCGTGGAAGCACCACGGGCAGGGCAACGTGATCTGGCCGGTGGTCATGGCGCTCGTGCCGACGGCGCTGGCAGGCGGCTACCTCGGCGCGTGGCTGACGACGAAGATTCCGGCGGATGACTTGAAGAAGGCGTTTGGTGGGTTCCTCGTGCTGGTGGGGTGCAAACTGCTGTTCTTCAAGTGAGCAGTTGAACCGCGAAGGTGTCGGCCATTCGATGGCAACGCTGCCAAAGTCCTTCAAATGTCCCGCTGTTTCGCAGCAGCACAAGTGGCAGGCGAGACGCCTGCCCCCCTATTCATGAGCAAAGCCTTCACGCGCGAAGACGACCAACCGGAGCCGCCCGTGGTCACGCGGCGCATCTCCTCGCTGCCGCCCGGCACGCAAAACCTGATGACGCCGGACGGCGCGCAACGGCTCCGCGAGGAATTCGCCCGGCTGCAAGCTGCCCGCGAGCAACTTCTCGCCGTGAAGGGCGACCCTGACAAACCACAAAAACTCGCAGCCATCGAACAACGCGCCCTGCTCCTCGACGATTGCCTTCGCACCGCCTCCGTCGTCCAGCCTCCCGCCACTCCCGACGACCGCGCGCGCTTCGGCGCGACCGTCACGGTGCGCAGAGCGGACAAAACCGAGGCGCGCCACCGCATCGTGGGTGTGGACGAGGTGGATTTCGACCGCGGCTGGGTGAGCTGGCGCTCGCCCATCGCGAAGGCGCTGCTCAACGCGAGCGTCGGCCAACGCGTCCGGGTAAAGCTGCCCGGCGGCGAGACGGAGTTGGAAATCGTGGCCGTCGCCTACGAGTAGCGGCAGCGCTGCCCCGCTTCAGCCCAGCGCTCCGAAGACGTTGCGACAGTGCCGCACGCTTAGTTCCAGTTCGGCCAATTGATAGTCTTGCTCGGCGCGCAGTTCGTCCCTGCCAGGCGATGGCGTGAACGGCTCGTGCGGTTCACCAGCGCGGGCGAGACGCTGCATCTGGGGCAGGGTCTGCGGCGTCGCACCCGGGTAGGCGTCCCAGAAGCAGTCGCGCAGGAACGGCAGGGAAATAGGGCGACCCGAGATCGTCTCCACAATCACCGGCGCGTTCGGACACAGCTCGGCGAATCGGCGGAAGAACGCGGGCCAGTCCACCAACCCCGTGCCGACCGAGGTCCATTGCAGCGTCGCGCCCTCCGGCGTTTCCCACAGATACGAGTCGCGAATCCCCGTGCAGACGGTGACAGGACCGAGCGTTTCGAGCGCGGCCTGCGGCTCCTCCAAGGCCCACAGCGCGTTGCCAGTGTCGAGCGTCGCGCCCACGAAGTCGCGCCCCGCCATGTCGATGAGTTCGATCAACTCAGTGGAGTTCATGTCGCCCGCGTGGTTCTCGACGGCGATCTTGATACCCGCGTCGAGCGCCTCGGTCCGCACCTGCCGCAGCACGCCGACGGTCTCGGCCATCCGTGCGGCGATTCCGCCAAGACTGCTACGGTCGTCCACCTTCCCCAGCACGCAGCGCGCGAGGGGGGAGCCGATCGCCTTCGCGATGCGGAGGCAGAGACGAAGTTGCTCCTCCGCCGAGCCGCGGCGCGGGTCGAACATCACGGAGGCCGGGCAGATGCTCAACATACCCGCGTAGAGCGCGAGGCCGAGGTCGTCCGCGCGGCTCTTGAGGTCGCGGAGGTCCGCATCGGCGAGTGATTCATACACGTCGAAGTCCGAGAAGAGCACGGCGTCGAGCTGAAGCGACGCGGCGTGGTCGAGGATTTGGCGCGCTTTCCAGCCGAGGGCACGGAGGGCGTAGTTGTCGAAGCCAAGCTTGGGGGAGAAGTGAGTTTTCATCGCGGGCGCGGGGGGATTGAGGCCCATTGCCCTACGTTTGCAAAGCGCGAAACCGCCTGTTACCCTCGCGGCTGGTGAAACTCATTTCCTGGAACGTCAACGGCCTGCGCGCCGTGTTGAAGAAGAACTTCCTCGCCTTCCTCGCCGACGAAGCCCCCGACGTGCTCTGCCTGCAAGAAACCAAATGCACGCCCGACGACGTGGAGCAGCTCTGGCCGGCGGCTTACACGACGTATTGGAACTCCGCCGAAAAGAAGGGCTACAGCGGCACGGCGATTTTTACCAAGACGCGTCCGCTCAAGGTCACGAACCACCTCGGCATCGCCGAGCACGACCGCGAGGGCCGCGTCATCACCGCCGAGTATCCGGGTTTCCACCTCGTGAATGTCTATGTGCCGAACTCGAAGCGCGAGCTGACACGCCTGCCGTATCGCCAGCAATGGGACCGGGACTTCCTCGCGCACCTCAAGAATCTGGAGCAGACCAAGCCGGTCATCTGGTGCGGCGATTTGAACGTAGCCCATACTGCACTGGACCTCGCGAACCCGAAGGCCAACGTGAAGAACCACGGCTTCACGCCAGAGGAGCGCGCAGGCTTCGACGCCAGCGTGAACGCGGGCTTCGTGGACAGCTTCCGCGAATTCGAGAAGGCCGGCGGACATTACACTTGGTGGAGTCCGATGATGGGAGCGCGCGCGCGGAACATCGGCTGGCGGCTGGATTACTTCCTCCTCAGCGCCGCGCTGCGTCCGAAGCTGAAGTCCGCCTTTATTCGGAAAAACGTGCTGGGCAGCGACCATTGCCCGGTTGGGATTGAACTAATGTAGCCGCCGAGGTGAGGAGGCAGAACCAGCGAAACCTGCTCGAAGATGAAGCTGAAAAATAAGGTCATTTCCACCGTGCTCATCCGGCTTTCAACCTTGCTCGTCGCGTGTTCCGTGATCGGCGTATCCGTCGCCACCCGCGCCGCCGAACCCGTGCGTTACAACCGCGACATCCGTCCCATCCTCTCGGACAAATGCTTTCACTGCCACGGCTTCGACCCACAGAAACGCGAGTCCGGGCTGCGCCTCGACACCCGCGAAGGCGCGCTGAAGAAGGGCGCCGTCGTCCCCGGCAAGCCCGCGCAGAGCGAACTGCTCAAGCGCGTGACGACCAAGGACGCCAACGACCACATGCCGCCCGCGAAGTCGAAGCTCGCGAGCCTGACTACGGCGGAAGTTGAGCTACTCCGCCGGTGGATTGCCGAAGGCGCGAACTTTGAAGCGCACTGGGCGTTCGTGCCACTGGCGGATGGAGCGCGGACACCCACGTCCGCAGCCGCGCAGCCGCGGACGAAGGCGTCCGCGCTCCTCTCTTCACAGCCCATAGACACTCTCGTCACCTTCGGCCTCGCGCCGCACAAACTCAGGCTCCAACCCGAGGCCGACCACCGCACGCTCCTCCGCCGCGTGAGCTTCGATCTCACCGGCCTGCCACCAACGCCCGCCGAGGTGGATGCGTTCGCGAAGGACTCCTCGCCGAATGCCTACGAGAAGCTGGTGGACCGTTTGCTCGCCTCGCCGCACTACGGCGAACGCATGGCCGTGGACTGGCTGGACATCGCGCGCTACGCCGACAGTTACGGCTTCCAAGTGGACCGCGAGCGCGAGATGTGGCCGTGGCGCGACTGGGTCATCAAGTCGTTCAACGAAAACCTCCCCTTCGACAAGTTCGTCACCGCGCAACTCGCCGGCGACCTCCTGCCCAAAGCGACCGACGATCAAATTCTCGCCACCGCTTTTAACCGCCTGCACCAGCAGGAGACCGAGGGCGGCAGCGTGGAGGAGGAGTATCGCGTGGAGTATGTGGCGGACCGCGTGCAGACCTTCGCCACCGCGTTCCTCGGCCTCACCTTCGAGTGCGCCCGCTGCCACGATCACAAATACGACCCCATCGCGCAGAAGGAGTATTACGGCCTGTTCTCCTTCTTTCAAAACATCGACGAGGCCGGCCTCTACTCCTACTTCACGCCGTCCGCGCCTACGCCCGCGCAGATGCAGCTCGACGCGCCCGCGAAGGAGAAGCTGGCATCGCTGGAGCTGAAAGTCCGCGAGGCCGAGCAGCAACTTGTGTCGGTGCGCAAGGCGGGCGGGGAGGCCTTCGCCGCGTGGCTCAAAGCGCGGCCTTCCGAACTAAATATTTCTGGCGAGCTGGCGCGCTACACCTTCGACGCCCTCACCGCCGGCAACAAGTTCACCAACGCCATCGGCGGCACGAACTCCGCCACGCTGGTCGGCGAAAATAAATTGGGGCCGGGCCGCACAGGCCAGGCCGTGCAGTTCACCGGCGACGAACCCGTCAATCTCCCGCTCGGCAACTTCCAGCGGCACGAACCGTTCAGCGTGTCGCTCTGGCTGCGCACGCCGGACGTGAAGGACCGCGCGGTCGTCTTCCACCGCTCGCAGGCGTGGACCGATGCGGGGAGTCGGGGCTACGAACTGCTTATCGAGGACGGGCGGCTCAAGTGGTCGCTCATCCACTTCTGGCCGGGCAACGCCATCTCCATCCGCGCCACGGCCCTCGTGCCGACGAACGCGTGGACCCACCTCGTCGTGACCTCGGACGGGAGCAGTCGCGCGGACGGGCTGAAGCTCTTCGTGAACGGCCAACCCGCCAGCACCGAAGTGATCAAGGACCACCTCACCAAGAACATCACCGGCGGCGGCCACGACAACATCTCGCTCGCCGAGCGGATGCGCGACCGGGGTTTCAAAGGTGGCGCGATTGACGACTTCCGCGTGTTTGGTCGTGCGCTGACGCCGCTCGAAGCCGCGGCGACGCACGACGAAGTGTCCGGAAGAACCCTGTTGGCAAAATCCGAAACGCAGTTGTCAGCGACTGAGCGCACCGCGCTGGAAGACTACTTCCTCGCCACCGTGGACGCCGAGTTTCGCAAGCAGCTCGCCGCACTCAAGGCCGCGCGCGCCGAGCTGGTGAAGTTCGCGGACGGCGTGAAGGAAATCATGGTCATGCGCGAGCTGGCGCAGCCGATGAAGTCATACGTGCTCTGGCGCGGAGAATATAATCAGCGACGCGAGGAAGCCCCGCCAGTCACGCCTGCCGCGCTCTCGCCGTGGCCCGCTGGCGCGCCGCGCAACCGCCTCGGCCTCGCGCAGTGGCTCACCGCGCCGGACCATCCGCTCCTCGCGCGCGTCACGGTGAACCGCATCTGGCAAAGCCTCTTCGGTCGCGGCCTCGTGAAGACTTCCGAAGACTTCGGCAACCAAGGCGAGAAGCCGCTTTATCCCGAGGTGCTGGACTGGCTGTCGCTGCGCTTCATCCAGAGTGGCTGGGACACGAAGGCGTTGCTGAAGACCATCGTGATGAGCGGCGTGTATCGCCAGCGCAGCCTCGCCGACGCGAAGACGATGACCGACGACCCGGACAACCAGTGGCTCGCGCGCGGCCCGCGCCTGCGCCTGCCCGCCGAGATGATCCGCGACAACGCGCTCGCCGCCGCCGGCCTGCTCAAGCCGACGCTCGGCGGCCCGCCGGTGAACCCCTACGAGATGAGCGAGTCGTTCAAGCCCGCGAACCCGACCGGCGGCGACGGCGTGTATCGCCGCAGCCTCTACACGAACTGGCGGCGCACCGGCCCGCCGCCTGCGCTGCTGGCCTTCGACGCCCCGCGCCGCGCCGTCTGCACCGCGAAGCGCGAGCGCACGGACTCGCCGCTGCAAGCGCTCATCCTCCTGAACGGCACGCAATACGTCGAAGCCGCGCGCGTGCTGGGAGAATCACTGCACCGCGACGCGCAGGGCAGCGTTCCCGCGATGATCGAAGCCGGTTTCCTCCGTTGCCTCAGTCGCACGCCTGACGCCCGCGAGCAGGCCATCTTGCAGCAACTTCACAGCGAGCAACTGGCTCACTTCAAAGCAAAGCCCGCCGAGGCAGAGAGCCTACTCAAGACCGGTAACACCAAGCGCGACGGTAAGATTTCGGCTCCCGAAGCGGCCGCCGCGACCGTGCTGGCGCAGGCGCTCCTTAATCACGATGCGTGCGTGGTGAAGCGGTGAGTGCTAGTTTTAAACCCGATTCTCAAATGAGCAGCGATGCCACTTTCCTGTCGAACCGCCGCCAGTTCCTCAACCGCTTCGGCGCAGGCCTCGGCGGCGCGGCGCTCGCGGAGATGCTGGCATCGAGCGTCACCGCCGCGCCAACTGCCGAGCGCGGCATCCTCGGCGCAACACACTTCGCGCCGAAGGCCAAGCGCATCATCTACCTGTTCATGTCCGGCGCGCCGTCGCAGCTCGACCTCTACGACCACAAGCCGCTGCTCAACCAGCGGCACGGCGAGCAGCTTCCTGACTCCGTGCGCGGCGGGCAGCGGCTCACGGGCATGTCGGGTAATCAGTCGTCCATTCCGCTCGTCGGCTCGCCGTTCAAGTTCACGAAGCACGGGCGCAGCGGCACTGAGTTCAGCGAGCTGCTGCCGCACACGGCGGGCATCGCGGACGACCTGTGCGTGGTGCGCTCCATGTTCACCGAGGCCATCAACCATGGCCCCGGCGTCACCTTCTTGCAGACCGGCACGCAAATCGCCGGGCGGCCGAGCTTCGGTGCGTGGTTGAGCTACGGGCTGGGGCAGGAGAACGCGAACC